>CAZINO010000006.1:36241-42704 GCA_964540625.1 uncultured Lishizhenia sp.
GGCATTCCGGTTGATACCATTGTTGCCGATAGTATAGCTCAACGCTTTCAGTTGGCAAAAGGCAGTGCAGAATACACTTGGTTGCGCGGAGATTCTGCGAAACTCAATTTGGCTTTTATTGCCAATTACCATTTTTTCAATGCCCTCCCTGATGACAGCGCGCAACTTTGGCGCAGCGCTGAAAACAACTTTAGCTTCAAGACCAAGGCCTGGTATAATTACAAAAATGAACATTTCTATGCCGACCTCAGCTTGCGTTCCAATTACTATAAACGCGGCATCTTGGATAGCGTTTATACGGCAACAGACACTGGCTTTGTGGCCAACAATTACATCATTGATTTTAAACCTGGTGTTTGGACAAAAGCTTTAACCGATAAATTAAAAGTGGAGCTCGGCGTGGTCATTACCGCTGATATCAGTAAAACGGGTACGGTTCCTTATGTTTATCCGAATGCAGAGTTTAAGTATGCCTTGTTCAATAATATTTTTATTCCTTACATAGGTTTACGCGGCGGTTTAAAACAGAATACTTTGCAGGGACTCACACAAACCAATCCGTTTATCAGAACCAATGTGGCGCTGCGCAATGAGCACAACCAGTACGATATTTATGGCGGCTTTAAAGGTTCTTTGAGTAAAACACTGAGCTTCAATTTAGGAGTACATTTTATGCACATCGAGAACAAAGCATTTTTTGTAACGGATACAAATTTCTTCTACGACAATTACCTCACTGTTATTTACGATACACTGAACCAAACTACATTCGAAGGCTCCATGACATACCAAGCCGCTGAGAAGTTAAAAATAGATGTTTTGGGTCGCTATAATTTGTACCAATTGTACCATAACGCCTATGCTTGGAATTTACCTGATCTGCAGTTCACAGCCCGAGGCGCTTATAATTTATACGACAAATTTTATGCACAATTGGATGCAAATGTAGAAATTGGCAGAAAGGCTTTGGTAGATGCAACTGCACCAAATGTGCAATTTGAAGGCACACAAGCTTATGTCAATCTGGGGACAATCGTGGATGTTAATCTAGGTTTGGAGTACCGCTACACACCCCGAATTTCTATATTCTTACAAGCCAACAATTTAGCAGCACAGCGCTACAACCGCTGGTACAGCTACCCCGTTCAGCCTTTCCAAGTAATGGGAGGTGTTACAGCCAGATTCTAATGCGCACAGAAGCATTTGTACTAAAAGCGTTTGGCGAGCCCCAGCACGCCTTTGCTTTGCAACACGTGGATTTAGACCCCCTAGAACCCGATGAGGTATTGATCAGTTCAGAAGCATTTGGCTTGAACTACGCCGATGTCATGGCGCGCTTGGGTTTGTATCGGGAGGCGCCCCCAAGACCTTGTGTGCTCGGTTATGAACTGGTTGGGCGCATAACCGAAGTTGGTGCTGAAATTGACCCAAGTTGGATCGGCCGTCGCGTGCTGGCTTTTACGAGATTTGGTGGATACGCCAAGCAGGCCAAAACACGATTTAATGCTGTCGTTGATATCGAAAACATGCCAGCAGCGGAGGCACTGCCATTTGCCACCCAAGGTGTAACTGCCCACTACATGGCAGAGGTGCTCTCGCCAATTCAAGCGCACGACAACGTTTTGATACACGCTGCAGCTGGGGGCGTGGGCAGTTTTTTGGTGCAACTGGCCAAATTAAAAGGCGCCACTGTTTTTGGAAAAATTGGCAAGGCTGACAAAAAGGATTATCTGCTTTCTTTAGGGGTTGATTTCCCAATTAACTATAAAGAGGAGCCGTATACAACGCAAATTCAAACCGTACTTGGAAGTGAAAAACTAAGCGTTTCTTTCAACGCAGTGGGGGGTAGAACAGCCAAACAAGACCTTCAAATGCTCGGGCCAGGCGGCCGACTTTTTTTGTTTGGTGGTGCTGATTTAGGCACCCGAAAAGGCCTATTTGGCAAACTTTCATTTTTGTGGGAAATGGGCCTCATCTTGCCTGTTGGCCTCATGATGCAATCCAAAAGTTTACTCGGTGTAAATATGCTCAAAATTGCAGACGAACAACCTTTGGTTATTCAGCACAGCATGAAGCAAATGCTCGAATTGTATGCGCAAGGGAAAATCATCTTACCACATATCAATTGCTTTTCGCAATCAAAATTCTACGATGCCCACGAAGCCCTAGGGAATGGGACTACCACAGGAAAGGTGGTGGTTTTTTGGGATTAAGCTTTGGCTTTGAAAAGACCCTTTACAAAGTTGAAAATGGGCTTGCGAAACAAAAATAGCAGGATGAGGTAGGGGATCAGCATTAAGTATAAAATACCCCCATTGATATTTCCGGCAAAATTATTTTCGTCGAGGCCATGTCCTTGTTCGGCAAGTAGCTTACATTGTGAACATTGTGCTGAGAAATTTTGTATTCCGCTTAAAAGAATTACAACAAGAAAAATACTACGCTTCATGGCCTTAAATTACGTTACAAAATTACGCAAGATAGAATCCAAATCAAAATCTTAATTTTGTGCTATGCGCATTTCTGTTACTCTTTGTTTATTTGGCCTTTTGTTCGCAGTTGGTTGTAAGCCTGGTCCCCAAGAAACCAAAAAACAATCACTAGATCAATTGCTGGCAGCTCATCCAGATTCAGTCCCTCTTTTGATTCAAAAAGGAAACGACTTAATGGACTCACTGGCATTTGATAAAGCCCTCACATTTGGCGCGAAAGCCTTTCGCTTAGATTCTAGCAACTTAGAAGCGCGTATTTTATACGCTGAGTGCCTGATCAATAAACCCAATCGGAGCGCCGACGACATCTTTCGTGCCTTTACGATGTACAGAAATTTGGTAGTGAAAGCGCCAAAAAATGTCAATGCGCTCATCGGCCTAGCCAACACGCTTGTCATGTTAAATGATCACGATAACGCTTTTAAATACATCAATAAAGCATTGCGCCTCGATAAAAACAACCGCGACGCGTACATCCTTAAAGGCACCATTTATAGAGAAGAAGGCAATCTCAAATTGGCCATTTCTTCTTACGAAACTGCAGTCCAGCAAGATCCTGATTACTACATGACTTACTTACAACTAGGTTCTCTTTACGAGTACCAAGAAAATCCCATCTGTATAGAGAAATACATGACGGCCTACCAATTACAACCCAAAAACATAGAGGTTATTTACGCATTGGCATTTGCGAAAGAAAAATTTGGTGAAGTGAAATCTGCACAAAGACTTTATCGCAAAATGACGAAAGTAGATTCGACTTTTGCCGACGGTTATTTTCACTTAGGCTACTTAGCGCAGTTTACTTTTAATCAGCCAGATAGCGCCATGTTTTATTACAAAAAGGCGGTAAGAGTCAATTCGCAACACATTCCGTCCTACCACAACATGGGTTTGCTCTATGAAGACCGAAATGACCTAGCCAATGCTTTATTTAGCTACGGCAAAGCATTAAAAGTGGATTCTACATATCAAATTTCCAAAGACCGCGTCAACGTTTTGCGCAAAAGAATATGAGAAAAGCACAATTAGTCAGTGAAATACTCGGAGAATTTCTCTTTCCAATTTTAGGTTTTCTATTTTGGGGTTGGGACCTCTATTTTATTTTATTGTTCATCCTTTTCGATTATGCCATCCGCCTTTTGTTTGCTGTCTACAGACCACAAACAAGAAGCTTGCAGCACTTGCTTCGGCCACTCATCTTCTTTTTAACTTTCGCCGTAACTAGCCATTTTTACATGGTGCTTACCGAGCCAACATGGCGTTTTGCAACGGCGTTGTCTGACTTCTTTTGGTATGCGGATTTTTTTATTCCACAAGGCCTGCTTCTTATTCCGTTGTTGGTTTACACTGAAAATTCACGCCAAAAAATGGAACTCATGACAACAGGCGCTTTTGATGCCATTAAACAAATAAAAAAGACGGGCGCCCGCCTGCTTTACGGCACGGTTATTTTTATGCTCATGTCTATTTGTTTGGCCCTCTTTTCTTGGGAAGAAACGGTAGAAATCACCTTCTTTTTAGTTGCTTGGTTGGGGCTCATTTTGCTAGAGCACAAAGACGCTTTTTTAAAGCCTTAAAATCCCTTATTTTTGTTGTTCACTAGTATTATGGCAAAAGAACAACTCCTCCTCGACAAAAGACAAGCACTCCAACAAGGCGGTGGTGCAGAGCGCATTGAAAAACAACACCAACAAGGTAAATTAAGCGCCCGCGAACGCATCTCCCTCTTGTTAGATGAAGGTAGTTTTCAAGAAATTGGTGCGCTCGTCGAACACCGCTCGACTAATTTTGGTCTTGACAAACAAAAATTTCCTGGTGACGGCGTCATTACTGGTTATGGTACCATTCATGGCCGTCTGGTTTATATCTATTCCCAAGATTTTACCGTTTTAGGTGGTTCTTTATCCGAAACACACGCTGCCAAAATTTGCCGTATCATGGATATGGCCATGAAAAATGGCGCGCCAATTATTGGCATGAACGACTCAGGAGGTGCGCGTATCCAAGAAGGTGTAGTTTCATTGAGCGGTTATGCCGATATCTTTTTTAGAAACACACGCGCTTCGGGAACCGTTCCGCAACTTTCTTTAATCATGGGCCCTTGCGCTGGGGGTGCTGTTTATTCTCCTGCACTTACAGACTTTATTTTCATGGTAGAAGAAACCTCTTACATGTTTGTTACTGGTCCGAATGTAGTAAAGACCGTTACCCACGAAGAAGTCAGCTCCGAGGATTTAGGTGGTGCCAAAACACACGCAGAGAAATCAGGGGTAAATCATTTTACAGCCGCCAACGATGTAGAATGTATCCGCAAAGCACGTGACCTCATTACGTATTTGCCACAAAATGCAAATGAAGAGGCGCCGCTTACGCCCGTATTTCAATTTTCGGAAGCAAAAAACAAGCAAATCGAGCAAATTTTGCCTGAAAATGCCAATATTCCCTACGATATCAAACGCGTCATCGATTGCTTAGTTGATGACCATAGTTTCAGAGAAGTCCACGAAGACTTCGCCAAAAATATCGTTGTGGGTTTTGCGCGTTTAGAAGGACGAACCGTCGGAATCGTGGCTAACCAGCCTGCGGCGTTAGCGGGCGTTTTAGACATCGATGCCTCTCGCAAAGGTGCACGTTTTGTGCGTTTTTGTGACGCTTTCAATATTCCTTTACTTGTTTTGGAAGATGTCCCGGGCTTTTTACCTGGAACCGACCAAGAATGGCGAGGTATCATTACACATGGTGCCAAATTACTATATGCATTTGCTGAGGCAACGGTTCCAAAAATTACCGTTATTACACGCAAAGCTTACGGCGGTGCCTATTGCGTTATGAATTCAAGAAGTTTGGGTGCAGACCTGAGTTTTGCTTGGCCAAGCGCGGAAATCGCGGTAATGGGTGCAAAAGGTGCGGCAGAAATTATCTTCAAGCGAGACATCGCGGCTGCAGCAGATCCGTCCGAAAAATGGCTCGAAAAAGAAGCTGAATATGCCGATACTTTTGCCAATCCATATAGGGCCGCTGAACGCGGTATTATCGATGAGGTTTTATTGCCCTCTGAGACCCGGTCAGCCTTGATTTCAGCATTCAAAATGCTCGAGAAAAAAGCAGAGGCACTACCTCAGAAAAAACACGGTAATATTCCACTTTAATAACTCCCCATGTTAATTTAATGTGAAAAGGCAACCTTTATAGTGCCTTTTTCGTTATAATCAAGCTGTTAACTCTCCAAAAATAAGCATGATAGACTACTACCAAAGCAAAACACCTTCTCTCCTTCGCTTCGTTTTAGCAATTGCTATTGTTTTTGGGGGTATCCAGTACTATTCAGCGCAGCTGGTTAGTCCGTTTACGATCAGACATCAAACCCAGCAAAAAGGAGGTATTCGCTTCATTAGCAATGTTTCAGTGACTTGCAACTCATCCACAAGTTGTGCTGCTGCCCAAGCTCAAGCGCCGCCCACCGGATCTGGCCAAAACAATAGTTTCACGATGTCATATGTAGATATCGATTCTGATCCAACCACTTTTATGTCCTCTAGTGACAGCTTAAATTTGCCGAATTGTTCTGAAATCACATGGGCCGGATTATATTGGGGAGGAAAAATCACGACCTCTACTTCCAATTATGTGAATCGAAGCAACATCAAGATCAAAGTCAACAACGGGTCATACCAACAACTCACCGCAGATCAAACCATTAACAATACGACAGGCGCGGTGTCGTATTTTTGTTTTAAGAACATTACCAGCATTGTACAAGCTGCAGGCATCAAGGGCCGCTTTACGATTGCCGACCAAGTTCAGCAGGTCAACAGTTCGAACTTATTTGGCGGTTGGACCATCGTTGTGGTGTACAAAAATATTTCTGAACCCTACAAGAATTTAACCGTTTTTGATGGTTTGGCTAATGTAAGTCAAGGAAGCGCTTCGAATACGGTTACCATCCCTATATCAGGGTTTTTAACCCC
>CAZINO010000006.1:42804-45074 GCA_964540625.1 uncultured Lishizhenia sp.
CAAAATTACTTAAGCAATGGCGCAACCTCTGCAAACATTCGCGTCACAACCACCTCTGAAACGATTCTCTCTCGTGTAATCACCTCGGCAATTGATATTTACGAGCCCGACCTAAGGGCAACCGTTTTTGTGAATGACCTGAACGGCGGTTCTGTTATGCCAGGTGATATCCTCGAGTACACCGTTTCAGGAAAAAATATTGGTTCAGACGTCGCGGTCAACTGCTTTATTACAGACACCCTCGATATCCGAACGAATTACGTTCCGAATTCACTCGTCGTTTTGAATGGTCCAAATGCCGGAGCCAAGACAGATGCTGCAGGAGATGACCAAGCCGAGTATGATGCCGCAAATCGTTTTGTCAAATATAGAGTAGGAACGGGAGCTACTGCGAGCAGTGGTGGAAGTATGGTTAATTCTACTACGGATAGTGTTCTCGTCAAATTTCAAGTACAAGTATCCAATGATTGCCTTATTCTCAAGTGTGACTCCACATTAGAAAACAAAGCTTACATTTTTGGTACCGGAACGCTATCTGGCAATACGGTAACCAATAACGGAACTTCTGATGTCTACGATGCCTTTGGCTGCCCTACATCTGCCAACAATGAGGTTACCATTTCAACTGCAGCGTGTCCACCAGTTGATTTTACTTTTAACGGTCCGCTTTGTCCAGGAGACACCCTCTTTCTGAGCACGCTCAATTCCACTTGGGCCAATTACTTTTGGTCGGGGCCACAAGGCTTTACTTCTACTGTCTACAATCCATTTGTTGCAAACATCGGAACCGTGAACTCGGGAGTCTACGAGCTCGATGTTACTTTCAATGGATCAACTTGTTTGTTTAGTAACATTACAAATAGTATTGTAGTCAATCCTGAGCCAACTATTTCACTCGTATCACTAAATAATGTTTCTTGCTATAACGCAGCCAATGGTAGTATTGCAACGAGTGTAACAGGGGGCTTACCAATTACCTATCAATGGACTAGCGGGCAAAACACACCAACTATTTCCGGTCTGAGTCCAGGACTTTTCACGCTTCAAGTCACCGATAATTATACCTGTGAGTCAGACACAAGTTTTACTATTACACAACCGGACACCTTAATAGTTGCACTCCAGATCACGAGCGATTATAACGGTCAAAATATCTCCTGTTTTGGAGCCGCAGATGGCAGCATTTCAAGTACTGTCACTGGTGGAACAGCGCCTTACACCTATTCGTGGAGTAATGGTGCCTCAACTACCTCTTTGGCCAACCTTCCGATAGGCACTTATACCTTGACCGTAACGGATGCAAACGGATGTGTAAGTTCTTCCAGTGTGACGCTAACACAACCACAAGACATCGCATTGACCGCAAGCCCAACTGCAGTTTTGTGTTTTGCAGGAACAAACGGAGCCGTTTCAACAACACTCTCCGGGGGCACACTTCCTTATAATTTACTTTGGAGTAATGGGCAAATCACACAAAACCTTTCCAATTTACAAGCGGGCACCTATGAATTAGTTCTGACCGACGCCAACAACTGTAAAGATTCCATAGAAACCGTTGTAACGCAACCCGCTCAACCCCTTTCAGTTACCCATACCCAACAAGATGTGCTTTGTTACGGTGACGCTACCGGTTCTATAGACATTACTGTAGTCGGTGGAACGCCAACTTATGCTTACAATTGGTCATTTGGCGCAATTTCTGAAGACATTTCAGCTTTACCTATAGGCACCTACAATGTACAAATTACGGATGCCAATGGCTGCTTGATTACCTATGGCGCTACCATTCAACAACCTGTTGCTCCGTTGTCCATGTCAGGTCTTGTGACGCCAATTGCTTGTTTCGGAGACAATATAGGTGCTGTAAATATTGCAGTTTCTGGTGGAACTGTTCCGTATAGCTATAACTGGAACAATGGCTTGGCCCTAACTCAAAATATCAATACGCTACCTGCCGGCACCTACAGTGTATTGGTAACAGATGATCACTTGTGTACGATTACGCAAACGTTTGTAGTTACCCAACCGCAGGCGCCTTTAGCACTTTCCGAAACACACCAAGATGCCGGTTGTTCTGGTCCAGGATCAATTGACCTTACCACTTCCGGTGGAACAACACCCTATTCTTATTTATGGAGTAACCTCACCTTTAATGAAGATGTAAATCCGGCCCCAGC
The DNA here is from genome assembly GCA_964540625.1 of uncultured Lishizhenia sp. Lineage (GTDB taxonomy): Bacteria > Bacteroidota > Bacteroidia > Flavobacteriales_D > Crocinitomicaceae > UBA952. The sequence continues at coordinate 44,982 of CAZINO010000006.1, forward strand.
GGGCGCATACACAGTAGATGTTGAAGATGCAAATGGTTGCTCAGCAACCCTGTCAGTATCCATTCTCAATTTGGCTATTCCTATTTTTACCTC
>CAZINO010000007.1:0-3137 GCA_964540625.1 uncultured Lishizhenia sp.
CGAATAATTTTCATTTTCTGAAAGCCATTGCAAAAATAATAATTATTTTCGAATGTTCATTCAAGTAGTCAAATGCCTTCATCTGAAAATCAACCACTTAGCAAACTTTATTACAGCATCGGCGAGGTTGCCGATATGCTTCAAGTAAATGCCTCATTATTAAGATTTTGGGAAAAGGAATTTAATCTTGTTGTTTCAAAAAAGAATAAAAAAGGAAATCGCCTTTTCTCGGTTAAAGAAATTGAGCAAATCAAACGCATTTATCATTTTGTAAAGGTAGAAGGCTACACCCTAGATGGCGCTAAAAAAGCACTGAAGCAAAAGACAACTACACCAGTCTTGGAAAAGCAAACGGTTGCCATCTCGGCGCTGCCTACCAAACAAGATTTTTCAGATGTCATTGAACAACTCGAAAAGATCAAAGCTAAGTTATTGAACTTGCCTAGAATCAATGCGCCTGCTCAAGCGCACAATGATATTTTAGAAATCACCGAAGCGCCCATAGCTGCACCTGCAATTACCACCCCCAAAAAACGCAGTGCAGAAAAACCAAAACCGGCATCGGATATGCCTACGCTATTTGATTTTTGATTAAAATACATATCCCAAAGAGAGTTTTGGAACAATATTCTCGCGCCAATTTGTAGAGGCATAATAACCAAAAGAAGTAAAGATGCCAACGCCTATGCTCGAATTACCGCTTACGTAAATTCCATTGAGTAGTATGCCGGCTTCGTGATAGCCTTTGTTCATGGTTAAAAAACTGGCATTGTGAGCCGTTTGACCCGACAATTTTCCCCAACCAAATGCATAATGACAACCGATTTGCGGTTCATTCCAACTCGCTTTGGTTCTCCAAGCGTTTTGAATATACCTGCCAAAAAATTGAAACTGTGTTTGATGATAAAAAGACGTACTCTGAAGGGTTTCGAATGTATTGGCTACACTGATGCCAATTTGCTTGATATCTTGCGGCCTGCTTGCAGAAATCGCGTTTTGGTACAACAGCGGTGTGGGGCGATCTGTATATGCCCAACGCATATTCCAATTGAAGACCCCGTGGCCAGGTATGGTAACCAGCTGAAAAACATTGAGCTGAAAACGATTGAACACCATTTCGGACGTACTCCAATTGGCTAAAGGCCAAGCACGCTCGTATTGTAGCTGCACCTTCGGAAAAGCGCTGGGCTTCGGCAGCAAGATATCGCCAAAAAAATTGGATTGCTCTCTGATTGCCCAGTTGAAGGTGACCCGACTCAAAAGAACCTGTGAGCCACTACTGCCATTGTATCGGTAATTATCGTTGTAGTCATTGCGTTGCATGGTCGTTTCCAAGACAAGCTTTTTGTTGGCCTGAAAACGATAAGCCACTTCCACCCCAAGTTTATCTTGATAAACCATATTGGACGTATAAAGAAAACGAGCTGCATCTTGCTTGAAAAGGTTATTTGTTTGATATAAAATGGGTGCGCCAACTTCTGCAATATCAAAATCTCGAAATCCTTTAATTTGAATTCGTTTTTGCGGGCCAAAATTTACTTTCAGATACGCACTGTATTTAGCGCGTTTGTCTTCCAGACCATAACCATAACTTGCTCCAAGCAGAAAAAAGCGACTGAGTCTGTCAGCGGTTTCTAGGCCCAAACCCAAGCGCGCGCGTTCAAAAGCGTTGTACTTCAAAATTTGAGTTGCATCGAGCTGCACGAAACCAAGCGGAATTTTACCTGTAGCGACAACCTTTGCTAGCTTTAACTTTTCGTCAAATTTATATTCCTTCGACAAGGAATCAATTTGTACATAGGTCTTTTTTTCTCGGTCAGTCAAAGGCACCATTCGAACGGAATCCCATTGCTGCTCACTAAGTTTTTTAGCTGCACTTGGCAAGGTTTCGACGGCAATTTGCTGAAACTTCACTTTTTCGAGTTCTGGCGGATCAAAGACAACCGAACGAACCATATTGATTCCTTTTCCGACAACAATAGCCTGTACAGAATCAAAACTGAGTTGAATAAATGGCAGGTAAATCTCTGTGCTTAATTGTTTTGGGAACCAATTTTGACCGTTCACGATTTGGTATTCTTGCGTTATCTGCACGCGATTTGAACTCGGTGGTGGATTAAACGGAGAAGCTTTTACTTTTTCGATGGCGTAGCCATTTGTATTGATGTAAAGATACCCAGTCAGGCCTGTAAAATCAGCACCTTTTTTAGGCTTGAAATAAATGGTGAAGGTCGTGTCTCGACCGTTTATAGTGGTGTCTTTCAGTGAGTAAAAATAGCGATTCAAAGAACCTGGTGCCAAAGGACTTAAATAATTGATGTTGAGAATTTCCAGTTGGATATCATAAAAGTGAAAAGATTGCAATCCTTGGGCTATACTCGATAAAGCAGGGTCTGTAAAACCAGAAACACGGAAAGCCTCGATTGTTTCCTTTTCTCTATACGGCGGTTCAAAATAATGTTTGGATTGCGTTTCTGAAATAAAATAAGCTTGTTGCAGCGTGAATTGCTGAAATTCATAAGCGTTGGTGTCTGAAGGATCAAGAATGGTGTCGGCTAATTTACGACGCATGTTGTCGTCTAAGTCAAAAACAAATTTACTGTATTGCTCGGCGATGAATCCGCCATGTGCTTGCGGATGATTCTGTTTGCGATTTTCTATGGCCTTTTCGATGATTCGAACAGCGGGATTGATTCCGGGAACAACCGTAATTTCTTGTGTTTCTTGGGCAATAGACCTCAGTATAAGTAGGCCCGAAACTTGTTCTGAAAGCACAAAAGTTGAATCCTGGTAACCCATGGCCCGAATGCGAATTTTTTGTTCGGGATTCGTGAGTTCAAAATAGCCATCGATGTCGGTCAAGAAAGCCGCTGAAAACTCGGGATAAATTTTGGCGAACGAGATGCCTTCTTTGAGACCGTTATCATAGACTTGATAGCGTTGAGCGAGCGCACAAAAATTCAAGCCTAACAACAAGAGAAGTAGTATTTTAGTCATTGGTGATGGTCTTCACAATAATTATTCCAAAATGACAATTTACGCGTTAAGTCATTACTTCAAGCTACTCATCCTAGAACATGTTCTAAATACAAAGGTACTTTTTGCATTCGGACACCATACCATGAACAGATTTCACC
>CAZINO010000007.1:3237-44100 GCA_964540625.1 uncultured Lishizhenia sp.
TCCTCTTTATTGGCAATAATTAGGGTTGGCTCAAGGGAACGGATCACCTGAAAATCCACTTTTTTGGTTCCGCCTACCCTCGTTTTTTGTTTCCACCAAGTTGTTGGATGAATACAAAATTTGGTAATCCCGACGACCTCTTGCTCTAAGCCAAGCGCCCAAAGGTATTCTGTTAAGGACGGAACCAGAGAAATGATGCGCACAGGCTCTTTAAATGAGTTATGCCATTGCAGCAATGACATCGTAACGAGAGACAATATGATACTTGCCGTTGTCTAATGACACCAAAACAGCCGGTACTTGCTTAGAGATGAGTTTGCAGATATCTTCTACCGAAGTATTTTGTTTGACCTCTGGGAAAGGTGCCGACATGATAGAGGAAATCGGCGCATCGCGCAAACCCGGGTTGTCAATGAGCAATTGATAGACGTGGCTATCATCAATGGAACCTACAAATTTGCCGTCTTTCATGACGGGGATCTGTGAGATGTCAAAATTGCGCATTTTGGCAATGGCATGAGAAACCAATTCTTCGGCGTACAATGATACCAAGGGTTTGTTGCCATGTTTGGCTACTAAATCGGCTGCAGTCAGTAATTCTTCTTCTAAGAAACCGCGCTCGCGCATCCAGTCGTCGTTGAAAATTTTACCCACATAACGACTGCCGTGGTCGTGAAACAAGACCACCACCACATCGTCTTTGGTAAGTTGTGCACCCATTTGCAAAAGACCTTTGATGGCTGCACCTGCGGAATTCCCGACAAAAATACCTTCTTCGCGGGCCAATTTGCGGGTGTAAACCGCAGCATCTTTATCGGTCACTTTCTCAAAATGATCGATGACGTTGAAGTCAACGTTGGCCGGCAAGATATCTTCACCAATACCTTCTGTGATGTACGGATAAATTTCATTTTCATCGAAAATGCCAGTCTCTTTGTATTTTTTAAACACCGATCCGTAGGTATCAATGCCCCAAATTTTAATGTTCGGATTTTTTTCTTTGAGGTATTGCCCAACGCCTGAAATGGTTCCACCTGTACCTACCCCAACTACAAAATGCGTGATTTTACCTTCAGTTTGCTCCCAAATTTCGGGGCCTGTTTGCTCGTAGTGTGCGGTTCTATTTGACAAATTATCGTATTGATTCACATACCAAGAGTTCGGGATTTCCGTAGCCAAACGGCGAGACACCGAGTAATACGAACGTGGGTCTGATGGCTCTACAGCGGTTGGGCACACAACCACCTCTGCCCCTACGGCACGTAAAATATCCATTTTTTCTTTGGATTGTTTGTCGTTGAGCACGCAAATGAGTTTGTAGCCTTTAATGATACAAGCCAAAGCCAAACCCATTCCGGTATTACCAGAGGTGCCTTCTATGACAGTGCCACCTGGCTTTAGAATGCCTGCTTTTTCTGCGTCGTCAATCATTTTGAGCGCCATTCGATCCTTGACAGAATTGCCGGGGTTGGTCGTTTCTACTTTTGCAAAAACCTGTGCAGGAATGGTTTTGGCCAATTTATTGATGCGCACCAATGGCGTATTTCCTATGGTTTCAAGAATGTTATTATAGACTTTCATAAATGATCTTTGGACAAAGTTAGTCATCTGTTTGAATTCACTAATTTTAAGGCATGTTAAAATTGAAAATCCTTTTCTTAATTGGTCTTTTTTATGGCCAATCTATTGCCCAAACTTGTCTTATCTTACCAACCCCTGCTGTGTTTCAAACCACCAACGGACAATTCGTTAGCAGCGGTGCTTTGTTAATTGATCCGTCTGGAATTACGCCAGATTTGTCGGTAGCTATCAAAGATTACAGCCTTTGGGCCAACGGTATACAAGTGACCCCGTTTGTCCAAAACCCAATGGTACAGTTCAAAAAACTGAGTAATGTCAAGCAAGATTCTTATTCGATCAATATTGCGGAGAATATCACCATCTCCTATTCCTCAGACGCCTCCTGTTTTTATGCTTGGGTTTCACTGCTCCAACTCTCAAGCCAACAGGATGGTCAATTGGTATTTCCCAAATGCTTTGTAAAAGATTACCCGAAATTTCAATGGAGAGGCTTACACTTAGACGTTTCTCGGCATTTTTTCACTGTTGAAGAAGTCAAGCGTTTTATTGACCTGATGGCCTATTACAAATTCAATACCCTACATTGGCACCTCACCGACGACCAAGGCTGGCGCATCGAAATCAAAAAACATCCGCTTTTGACCGAAGTTGGTGCTTGGCGCGACTCCACGTTGGAAAATCATTACACTACGCAGCCCCGAACTTACAACAAAACGCGCTACGGCGGATTTTACACCCAAGAAGAAGTCAAAGACATCGTGCAATATGCAGGCGCACGTTACATCAATGTTGTTCCAGAAATTGAAATGCCTGGCCACGCCAGAGCTGCGCTTGCCGCTTACCCACAATATTCCTGCACCGGCCAAGCGCAAGGCGTCGAAGGCCTTTGGGGTATTTTTGACGATATTTTTTGCGCCAAAGAAGAAAGCATTTTGTTTTTGCAAGATATTTTAACGGAGATATTGCCCCTTTTTCCATCCGCGTATATTCACGTAGGTGGTGATGAAGCACCTAAAACCCGATGGAAAGAATGCCCAAGGTGTCAGGCGGTCATCAAAGAAAAAGGACTCCATGACGAACATGAATTGCAAAGTTATTTCATTGGACGAATGGACGCCTTTTTAACGCAACATGGCAAAAAGCTCATCGGCTGGGATGAAATTCTCGAGGGCGGGTTGTCACCGAATGCCACCGTGATGTCTTGGCGCGGTTACGAAGGCGGAAAAGCAGCAGCAGCGCAAGGTCATTATGTCGTGATGTGCCCGGGCTCCCATTGTTATTTTGATCATTACCAAGGGCGCGGTTCCGATGAGCCGCTCGCGATCGGAGGCTACACGCCTTTAGACCGTGTGTACGACTTCAATCCAATTCCTGCAGATATGGGCGTAGCCGACGCCGCTTACGTTCTTGGAGCACAAGGCAACCTCTGGACCGAATACATACCAGACATGGCCCAATTGGAATACATGACCTACCCAAGAGCAATCGCACTCAGCACCGCGCTATGGTCAGAAACCAAACCAACTTACGATGAATTCCTTTCCATGTTGGTGCAATTCCATTTCCCTTTTCTAAGTAAGCAAAATGTAAACTTTTCTAAGGCTGCACTCAAACCAGAACTCAAAACCACACGTGGGAAAAGCGGAGGTATTGAAATTCAAAAAGTACCTGCCAAAGGATTAACTAAACAACCTGAGGTTCTCAGCAACATTTCTCCAGCAAAAAAGAAAACAAAAGTCGTCCATTTGAAAATTGAACAAGGTGCAGGGATTGCACCAAAAGAACTTACCGTGATTCAGCACAAAGCATTAGGTGCACAAATTGAATTTCAAACGCCTCCAAGCACAAAATACGATAACGGCAATCTTACGCTTGTCGATGGACAACTTGGTGCCCGGCCTTGGAAAGGAAACGAGTGGTTAGGGTTTGATTCAGATAGTGTCAGTTTTGACATTGTTTTTGAACAACCAATAAAGGTGAAAGAAATCAGGATCCATACCCTCCACGACCCCAATAGCTGGATTTGGGCAGCACAAACCTACAAGATTTCTTTAAACAAATTTGGTTGTGGAAACGGGATAGCAGATGGCTATTCTACAGATGAAATCATACAAATTAAAGTTTCGGATAAACATGTCAAACAAATCCATGTGACCATCTACGGCATTTCTAAAATCCCAAGCGGACAGCCAGGCGCGGGCAATACGCCATGGCTGTTCTTGGATGAAATAGAAATTCGCTAGTATTTAAGGGATAATCCCTAAGCGCACAGCATGTACGATAATACCAGCTGTATTGCGCACATCAAGTTTTTCAATGATGCGCATTTTGTGGGTTTCTACAGTGCGTGGAGAAATCTGTAAATCATGGGCAATTTCTCGGCAAGTTTTTTCCTGACAAATACCGCGAATGACATCAATTTCTCTAGCAGTAATGCGCTCAAGCGTTCTGATTGTTTTACGCTCGGCTTCTAGCATGCGTTTGGTATTGGGATGCACATAGGCCTGCTGAAAAAAAACTTGACGAAAAGCAGCCACAACCTCTTCTTGCATGTTCAATTTATTGACCACCCCGTGAAAACCCCATTTAAGGTAGAGCGGAACCATAGCAGACTTGAAATTCGGGACGAGCAATAGAAATTTGGCATGAGGCCATGCTGACATCCAAAAATTAACATAAACCTGATCGAGTTCAGTAAGTAGAGAAGCCTCGATCATAATGACCTGAACTCCAATCCCAGAAAAACGTGCTCTGAAGTCACTTAACGAAGAAGCTTCACCCACCCATTCGAAGTCGTTTCGTGCTTCGAGCATGGCGCGCAGGCCAGATCTAAAAATGACATCAGCATCTACAAAAGCCACGCGAATGCGGGCACCCAAATAATTACTCATACAACTTGCATTTTAGTGGTCCGAGGACCGGTTTAGGATTAATACAAGTAGTTTTGTTTCATAAGACAAATGTAAATGGAACCGCCCGAACGGGCTTCAGTAGATTGACGGACGTCCTTCAAAAAAAGTTGCATCGATTGCTTAACTTAGGTCAATTCAAAATCAAAATGCAACGCTTACATTTGGTTCATGAAAAGAAGAGATTTCACTTCCTTACTGACATTAAGCACCATAGGCCTAAGCATGACAACTTTAAAAGAACTTTCCAATTGGGGAACAACACTCCAATCGAGCCAACGCATTCCGGCATTATTTCTCGGACACGGCAACCCCATGAATGCTATTGAAGAAAATCAATTTGTCGATGGCTTTCGTAACATCGCCAAAACGCTTCCAGAAATCCAGGCCATTTTAGTTGTTTCTGCCCATTGGCTTACAAGAGGAACTGCTGTTACCGCTATGGCGCAACCGCGGACCATTCACGATTTTGGCGGTTTTCCGCAAGCGCTTTTTGAACAACAATACCCAGCCCCTGGCTCACCGGAACTCGCTAAGGAAATCATCCAAATGATCAGCTCAACGGCTGTTCACGAAGACCACGAATGGGGCCTCGACCACGGCACCTGGACTGTCTTAAAGCACTTATATCCTGCTGCCAATATACCTGTTGTTCAGTTTTCAATAGACGTTCAACTATCTCTTGCAGCTCATTTTCAATTGGCCAAAGAACTCAACGCATTGCGCTCGAAAGGAGTTTTGATCATAGGTTCAGGAAATATTGTGCACAACCTGCGGGCGGTAGATTTTCGTCGGATCAACGATGTAGGCTTCGGTTACGACTGGGCGCAGGAAAGTAGAAAATATGTGAATGATCAAATTTTGTCTAGAAATTTCAGTGCTTTGTCCAGTCTCGAAAAGGCCCCAAAGGCTCTCCAAATGGCCGTTCCAACAACCGATCATTATATTCCATTGCTCTACACGCTTGGTTTAGCTGAAAACACCGATGAAATCGTGCTATTTAACGATGAATTACTTGCAGGCAGCTTGAGTATGACTTCCTTAAAAATCGGATAGAATTTCTTGCGAAATAAACCTTCCATCCTTTGGGATGTTCTATCTTTGTATTCAAACAATTTTATACATATGTCTCAAAGAAATTGGCAAAGCATCAAAAACTACCAAGACATCAAATTTGAGTTTTTCGAAGGCATTGCAAAAATCACCATCAATAGACCGCAAGTATACAACGCGTTTCGACCTGAAACCAACTTTGAAATGCTCGACGCCATGGATATCTGTCGAGAACGTCCGGACATCAATGTAGTGGTATTGACAGGCGCCGGAGACAAAGCATTTTGCTCAGGTGGTGACCAAAACGTTAAAGGTGTTGGTGGTTATATTTCCGAAAATGGTGTGCCTCGATTAAATGTACTCGATCTGCACAAGGCCATACGCTCACTACCCAAACCAGTAATCGCCATGGTCAACGGATATGCCATCGGAGGCGGTCATGTCTTACACGTAGTTTGCGACCTCACCATTGCATCAGAAAATGCACGTTTTGGCCAAACAGGCCCTAAAGTTGGAAGTTTTGATGGCGGCTTTGGCTCATCTTATTTAGCACGCCATGTCGGCCAAAAGAAAGCGCGCGAAATCTGGTTCTTGTGTAATCAGTATACCGCCGAAGAAGCCGAAAAAATGGGAATGGTCAATAAGGTTGTTCCTTTCGATCAGTTAGAGGATACAGTGGTTGAATGGTCAAGAACCATCATGAAACGCAGTCCGTTAGCCATCCGCATGATCAAACGCGCCATGAATGCCGAACTCGACGGTCAACACGGCCTTATGGAGCTGGCTGGCGATGCCACCCTACTCTACTACCTGACAGAAGAAGCACAAGAAGGCAAGCACGCATTTTTAGAGAAACGCGATCCAAATTTCCAACAATATCCTAAATTTCCATAATCATGGAACTCTCCCAACTAGAACCCAAAGCACTTTGGCAGCATTTTTCTGCGCTTAACGCCATTCCAAGACCATCCAAAAAGGAAGAGCGCATCATTGCTTTTATGCTCGACTTCGGTCAACAGCTTGGTCTTGAAACACACAAGGATCAAATTGGCAACGTCATCATTAAAAAACCAGCCACAACTGGCTTAGAAGACCGTCAAACGGTTATTTTGCAAAGTCACCTCGACATGGTGCACCAAAAAAATGCCACTACGGTTTTTGATTTTGACCAACAAGGCATAGAAATGTTCGTCGATGGCGATTGGGTGCGTGCCAACGGAACCACGCTTGGTGCTGACAACGGCATTGGGGTTGCCGCTATCATGGCACTATTGGCAAGTAAAGACATTGCGCACCCGGCACTAGAAGCATTTTTTACCATAGACGAAGAAACCGGCATGACCGGCGCCAAAAAGATGGACGCTGCTTTATTGAGTGGGAGCATCTTACTGAACCTCGATACCGAAGACGACGATGAACTTTCGGTCGGTTGTGCAGGCGGTATCGATACAAATACGAGTTACGCATATAAAGAAGTTGAGCTTGCTGCAGACAAAACCTGCTTAGAAATCCAAATCAGCGGCTTACTTGGCGGACACTCCGGTATGGATATCGATAAAGGCCGTGGCAATGCCAACAAATGGATGGCTCGTTTGCTTTGGGAACTCCAACAAAGCCAAGATTTTCAATTGCTGCGTTTCGACGGCGGGAGCCTACGCAATGCCATTCCAAGAGAGGCAAGTGCCCTTATTGCGACCAAAAAACCCCTAGAAACAGTATCTTTTATTGAGCGGTTTTCAGAGACCCTAAAAGCCGAATACGCGCTCATCGAACCTCATTTTCAAATTCAAAGCAACACGGTAGCGGCCCACCAAAAAGCGGTTAGTCCTGAAGACACCATCAAAATACTCAACACCCTTTGTGCGGTTCACAACGGCGTTTTCCGCATGAGCCCTGACATCGAAGGTTTGGTAGAAGCGTCTTCTTCATTGGCGCGTGTTGTTATTGAAAACGGTTCTTTCACGACGCAATCCTTACAAAGAAGCTCTGTTGAAAGTACAAAAGGAGAAGTCAGTATGGCCTTGCGCTGTGCCTTTGAAAATATGGGCGCAAGTGTAGAACAATCAGGAGATTACCCGGGCTGGAAACCAAATGCCAGCTCCTCCATTTTGCAACTCATGAAAACGCAATACATTGCCTTGTTTGGTGAAGAACCAAAAGTAAAAGCGTGTCATGCTGGCCTCGAATGTGGCTTGCTCAGTGAAAAACTTCCGGGGGTAGACATGATTTCTTTTGGCCCAAATATCAGAGCAGCACATTCTCCAGACGAGTGCGTTCAAATTTCATCCGTACAAAAGTTCTGGAATTACCTACTTCATACTTTACAACTCATTCCAACAGCGTAAGCAAATTTTATGTCCAACACACTCCATACTATAGAAGAAGCCATTCTCGAAATCCAACAAGGACGCGTCGTCATTGTAGTCGATGACGAAGACCGCGAAAACGAAGGTGACTTCTTAACAGCTGCGCGCAACGCCACACCTGAACTCATTAATTTTATGGCTACGCATGGTCGTGGCCTCATTTGTGCGCCAATCAGTGAAGAGCGCTGTGATCAACTTGGCCTTGAAATGATGGTGCGCAACAACTCAGCAGCCTACGAAACACCTTTCACGATCAGTGTCGACCTCATTGGCCACGGTTGCACAACCGGCATTTCTGCCAGCGACCGCGCCAAAACCATTTTGGCCATGATCGACCCAAAGATTAGACCAGAAGAACTCGGAAAACCCGGTCATATCTTCCCGCTGCGCGCACGAAAAGGGGGCGTCTTGCGTAGAGCCGGACACACCGAGGCAGCCGTTGATTTATCGCGCTTAGCTGGTTTCGAAGAAGCCGGCATTATCGTTGAAATTCTCAATGAAGATGGAACCATGGCTCGCTTGCCGCAATTGCTTGAAATTGCCAAGCGCTTTGATTTAAAAATTATTAGTATTGCCGATCTGATCAAGTACCGCATTGCCCATGAATCTCTTATTGTAGAACAAGTTCAGGTAGAAATGCCAACCGCCTACGGAGACTTCCAACTGCGCGCTTTCAAAGACCAAAGCAATGACCAAGACCATTTGGTTCTCACTAAAGGTACCTGGACCGAAGACGAACCCGTTTTGGTACGCGTACATTCCTCCTGCCTTACTGGTGACATCTTTGGGAGTTGCCGCTGCGATTGCGGCCCACAACTCCACAAGGCCATGGAACTCATTAACAAAGCTGGCAAAGGCGCAATCGTTTATATGAACCAAGAAGGAAGAGGTATCGGATTGCTCAACAAGCTCAAAGCTTACAAATTGCAAGAAGAAGGCCTTGACACCTATGAAGCCAATGAAAAACTGGGCTTCAAACCCGACGAACGCGATTACGGAATCGGCGCCCAAATGCTCCGTGCAATTGGCATTCGCAAAATGAAACTGATGTCTAACAATCCCAAAAAGCGTACAGGGCTCATTGGTTATGGTCTGGAAATCGTAGAAAATGTTTCCTTAGAGATCGAAAGCAATATCCACAATGAAAAGTACCTGCAAACCAAGCGCGACAAAATGGGACACACCATCAAACTCAAATCCTAATGCTTGTTGCTCACGGAATTACTAAAAATCATGGCGAGCTCGCCATCCTAAAAGGAGTTGATCTTCAGGTTGGTGCTGCTGAAATCATTTCCATAGTTGGTGCTTCTGGAGCCGGTAAAACAACCCTTCTCCAGATTTTAGGAACCCTTGATAAACCCACTTCTGGTCAACTCACGATTGAAGGTCAAGATCCGTTTGCACTCCATGAAAAAGCGCTTTCCGCCTTTCGCAACCAGCGTTTGGGGTTTGTCTTTCAATTTCATCAATTACTTCCGGAATTTACGGCACTTGAAAACATTGCCTTACCAGCAATGATTGCAGGTAAAAATCAAACCGATGCTTTTGCTGCCGCTGCTGTTCTTCTAGATCGCTTCAAATTAACCCAACGCCAAGCGCACAAACCCGATGCGCTTTCTGGTGGTGAACAACAGCGCATTGCTGTGGCTAGGGCTTTAATTAACAGGCCCGCACTGATATTAGCCGATGAGCCTTCAGGTAACCTCGATACCGAAAACGCAAATGCGCTGCATCGGTTGTTTTTTGAGCTTCGGGATGAATTCAAGCAAAGCTTTGTGATCGTCACCCATAATAATCCTTTTGCCGAAATGGCCGATCGCTGCCTTAGCATGCAAGATGGACGATTTATCTAAACTACAAGCGTCCGAACTTAAAGACTTTTTGGACTATAAAGCACTCCAATACGAGCAACCGTCGTTTATTGATTCAGACCCAATCTCTTTGGTGCATCGCTTTACAAAAAAAGAGGATATCGAAATTGTGGGTTTACTGATGGCCACAATTGCCTGGGGGCAACGCAAAAGTATCATTAAAAGTGGTGAGAAATTACTCGAAATTCTTGGAGATCATCCGCATGAATTCGTACTCGACTATCAAAATAATACTTGTCCTGACTTCATTCATAGAACATTTAATCGCACTGACCTCAATGGATTTCTAATGGGCCTAAAAGCATGTTACCAACAAGGGGATCTCGAAAAAGCTTTTCTGACTTCAAGCACAGAAGCCACTTTGTACGCACATATTTGTGCTTTTCGAAATAGGTTTGTCCCTGCTTTAGAGCGAAGAACTTACAAAGACGTTGCTGACCCTGCTAGTGGATCTGCAGCCAAAAGAATGGTGATGTTTTTGCGCTGGATGGTGCGCTCCAATGCAAAAGGCGTCGATTTTGGGATTTGGAAAACTATTTCTGCAGCGCAATTGTATGTGCCTTTAGATGTACACACAGGAAATATTGCGCGTAAACTTGGCCTCATTCAGCGCACACAAAACGATTGGAAAACCAATGAAGAACTCATTAAACAACTCCGGGATTTTGACCCAAATGACCCGGCTAAATATGACTTTGCTTTATTTGGCCTTGGTGCCTTCGAAAATTTTTAATTCGGCAAAGATAAAGGCACTAAATGCAGTACAGCTGCCAGATGAGCACCTTTCTTAGTTTGAAGCACCACCGCTTCTTCGGACGGATTTTCTAATTTGAATACCCAGTGTTCATTGGCAATAGAAATAAGTAGCTCGTTGTTATCTTCAAAGTATTTGAAATGTCCTTTATCAAAGGTGCCTTTGTCAAGGTCACCAAAAGAGCCCACGAGGACTTCTCCTGTCTGGTAAAACACAAATAAGACTTCGCCCCATGCGTTTTTCTGAAGTTCTGAACTTTGGTGCTTTTGGGTGCCTTTGAGCATCCATACCTTGCTATTTCCTCCACTCAATAAAAAAGTGTGATCAGCACGATACGTTTGCTCACCATTGATGCAAGCACTCAGAAATACGATTGCACTCAGCAATTTAAAAAACCAACTGCTTTTCATTGAGTATCTGAAGGATTTCAGCAGAAACTTCTGCTTGTTTTTCGGGCTTGATATTGGCGTCATTAATTTGTTCGCAACGCACGAATTGATAGCGATTTTGCTTCCAGGTAAACAAACAGTTGTAAAAATACTTCTCGCCTTCGTAGCGCTCAAAAAAACGAATGACAATATCGTCGTAATTATTGGCTTGCGACCTAAACTCAATGGGATAACCAATGAAACCATTCGCTTGAATGAGTTGATCGCCTTCCTTTTCGTAGATTACAAAACGGCGCACCGGAAAACCATTCACTCCTGCTTTGAGCAAGACCATACAACCTTGGTTGATATCCAAGCCTTTTCTGAGTGGGAAGACCCTGAAAAAATTAGGGGTACAAGAAGGCCTGTTTACATCTTCACTCCATTGAGTAGTGCTGTCGCAAAGGCGCAAGTTTTTAAGAAGTGTCGCTTCTTGTTTAGACGAAAAAGTGTTGGTATTGAAATCAGTACTGACGTAAACACCTTTTGTTTGTTCGGGTTTCTTTGTAGACGATTGCGGTTGTGGTTCTGCTTGGTTGCGCCATAAATAAATGCTAATGGCTGCAAGGATGAAAATCGCGATGACGAAGATTGTTTTTTTGTTTCGCATGATTAAAAAATTGAAGTGGAGAGCGCGATCGCATTATTTAGTTGGTTCATCTGGATAGTGTGCGAGAGTTCGTTTTTATTCAGATATCCCAAAAGCGCTTCTGTAGCTAAATTACCAGTAAGGTCATCTTTGGCCATTGGGCAACCGCCATAACCGCCAATAGCCGTATCAAAATGCAAACAGCCTCCGTCAATACAGGCTTGAATTAAAGCGGCTTCGTCACCTGGTTTCACATGTAAATGTGCGGCAAATTTAATAGTTGGAAAGTGTTCGTTCAATATACGAAACAACTGTTTAGCATTGTCGGGAGTGGCGCAACCAATGGTATCAGAAAGCGCAAATTCAGCAATATCAAAAAGTGAACTTAATTGTTTAACCCACTTACTTACCAGTTCTGGAGACCACGCATCACCGTATGGGTTGCCAAAGCCCATTGACAGATAAACTCTTAATTGTTTATTGTTTTGTTTACACAAATCGGAAATTTCATGAAGACTACGCAAAGCCTCCTCGGAATTAGAATTTGTATTGCGCAGCTGAAAAGTTTCGGAAATAGAAAATGGATAACCAATAATTGAAATTCGTGGATAAGAACAAGCGCTAGCAGCCCCGCGGGTATTGGCTACAATAGCCAGTAATTCGGTTGAGCTGGGCGCCAATTCAGAAAGTACAGCCGCGGTATCTTGCATTTGGGGGATTGCTTTGGGCGAGACGAAACTACCAAAATCGAGAACGTCAAAACCACAAGACAAGAGTGCGTTGAGGTAAGCCACTTTTTGTTCAGTAGGTATCCATTCTTTAATGCCTTGCATGGCATCGCGCGGACATTCCGTAATGTGAATATGGGTTAGCTGGCGGTTCATGACTGCACTTTTTTAAGGAGCGCTTTATGAATGGACCGAACAAGTGCAGGGCCTTCGTAAATAAAACCAGTATATAACTGAACAAGTTGTGCACCTGCCTCAAGTTTTTCAATTGCATCCTGAGCGCTGTGTATACCACC
The DNA here is from genome assembly GCA_964540625.1 of uncultured Lishizhenia sp. Classification (GTDB taxonomy): domain Bacteria; phylum Bacteroidota; class Bacteroidia; order Flavobacteriales_D; family Crocinitomicaceae; genus UBA952. Next base: position 15,813 of record CAZINO010000007.1, read on the forward strand.
AACAGCAATCATAGGAATTTTACCGTTAGACTTACGGTGAATATAGCGGATCATTTCTGTAGCACGCGCTGTTACCGGTTTTCCAGAAATTCCACCTGCACCCATTTTTTCTACTTGGGCAGCAGGAGTTTGGAGTTGGGCTCTGGAAATAGTGGTATTTGCAACGATGAGTCCGGATATTTTTGTTAGCCCGACAATTTCTATGATTTCATCAATTTGAGTTTCGCTGAGATCTGGTGCTATTTTAAGTAAAATGGGTTTCGGTTTGGACTTCACTTCATTGGCATTTTGCAAGGTTTGCAAAAGCGCTTGCAGTGGTTCTTTCTCTTGTAAGGCCCTTAAATTTGGCGTATTTGGAGAGGATACATTCACCACAAAATAATCAACAAAATCGAAGAGCGCCTCGAAACAATGCAGGTAGTCCGAGGTGGCCTCTTCATTAGGCGTCCATTTATTCTTACCGATGTTTCCACCAATAAGGATGGCTTTATTTTTGCGTTTTTTTAGTGAGGTAATTGCAGCTTCGACGCCATCGTTGTTGAAGCCCATTCGGTTCAAGATGGCTTGATCTGCTTTGAGTCTAAATAAGCGCGGTTTATCGTTACCGGGCTGTGCTTTTGGGGTAATGGTGCCAATTTCAATGAAGCCAAAACCACAGTCAGCAAGCGCATCTATGTTTTGCGCATTTTTATCAAAGCCGGCAGCCAAACCAACCGGATTTGGAAATTTCAAACCCAGAAATTCAGTTTGCAATCTAGGGTCTTCAACAACGAACACTGACCTAAAAATGAGGCGTAACGGTCCTGCCGAATGAATGAAACGCAAAAGTCGCATTACAAAGTAATGCACTTTTTCTGCGTCAAATAAAAATAGAATCGAACGAACGAGTTTATACATACACAAATGTACAAACTATTTTATGTGCAACAGTCTAAATTAGAAAGAGCAAAAAGCAACCAATTGTGGCAAACAACCAATAGCGCCAGGGGTTGTTGACTTGCTGTTGGTAACGGTGTGCAGCTAAAATTTCTTCGAAATTTTGATGCGTGCGCACTTCTGTTGCCGATGGCTCTTTGCGATCGAGTAAAAATTGTATCATATCTATTCTTTTTGATGGAAAATGTCTTTTAGTTTAAGTACCGCACGAAAGGTTTTTACTTTGGCATTGTTCTCAGACAAACCACAGATTTCACCAATTTCCTTGAAAGACCGCTTTTCGAAAAAACGCATTTCAACGAGTTGGAGTTGTTGTTCTTTGAGCGCTTTCAAAGCCAATAAAAGCCGCGCTTTATCATGTTCGGTGTAGTCTTCAGTCCACTCTTCGATCACTTGCTTGAGTACAACCTTGTCTATGCTGACGGTGCGTTTTGCTTTTTGATCACGAAAAGATTGATAGAGTTCACTTTTGGCAATTCGAAACAACCAAGCTGAAAACGGTAAACCACGGTATTCGTATTTGTGTAAGGCTTGTAAGGCCTTAACAAACACACTTGAAGTAATATCGTAAGCTTGTTCTTCCTCTTCTACCCTACGGTAGACGTAGCGAAAAATAGCATCGTGGTAGCGCTCGTATAGCGGCGCAAAAAAACGTGGATCCTGTTGGGCACGCTGAATTTGAGTTTTTTCTTCGTCCTGAAGAAAAGACTGCTGCTGAAGGGAGAGTTGGAGAGGCATAGTCTTTTGGTTTTAAGGAGTTTAGCATGAGAGGCTTGCAGTCCTCTTTTCGGGATAACGCTATATTTTTTGTTTTGGTACATTTTTTTTGAAAAAAAATTAAAATTGATAGCGAAGCAGCAGCCCTAACTGAATTTTTTGTTGATTCGGTATCGATTGGACTGCGCTGTAAATGCCATGTAACTGAACTTGCCACTGGGCAGTAAGTGACCAACGAAACGCACCCATTGCAAACGCACCAACACCCTTCAATGCAAAAGTTTGAGCCCCTACTCCTAGTAAATAAAAATGCGCAAGTATCGAAGACTCCATTTGCTGATACAGGCCATATTTTAGCTCCCAGCGAAAGGTTTTATTCAAGGGTGTGTAACGCCAACTGCAAGCCATTATTAAAGATAAGCCCTTCGCTTTATCGCTGCGGTTAATTTGTGTTGCTAATTCCAATTCTTGCCCTCTTAATGGCAGAATTGTAAGATTGAATTGCACTTGCCAAAAAGCTGACATAGCGTTTAAGGAACGTCGGGCCACCTGAAAATCAAAGCTATTTTTACGACTAGATTGATGCGCGAATTGCAAACGGACTTCTTGTTTGTTGAAAGGAAATTTTGAACTTGGTGTTACAAAAGGTTGAGCCGACCATTCGGTCAACAGCTTGACAACGGTATAGCGCTGTAATTGGCACTTATAATGGATAATTAGGCCGCGTTCATTGACGCCCAAACTGCTATTTCCAATTGGATTGGCATAGAGCGCTTTATAGGCTGGTCCGTAGTTCCTTAAGTGTATCCCCATTTCTATTTTGGGGTCAAATAGATAAATCAGTGCTAAATTAATAGCACTGTTTTGTTGTGTGTTGAATGTGGAATTGTAACATAATACTGCTTCTCCATAAAAATAAAATTGCCGCCAAGTGGCGCGTGCATTCATACCCGCGCTCAAAAGTGGAACAGGTGTTATTTGAAGCGAACTTTCTATTGTATCGGCTATCGTCAAACGGGGCTTAGCCTGTTGATAAAGCAACATGAATCCGGACTGAAAAAGGGCCCCGCGATTAGTCAATGCCACGCCAATAAGTTCCTCTTGAAGCAAGCGACGACGCGCAATTTCGGAAGCTGTACGATGAAAACCAGAGGAATACGAAAAGTTAATGTCGAGCTGCACAGTATCGATTTGTGCTTTGGCATCTGTGCATTTAAAAGAACTAAAAAACAACATTTCATAATTGTTTTTTTGTAGCTGACAGGCTACTCCTTGTAAAAAGCGTTGTTCATCGTTGCTCTGATAGGGCTGCAATCCTTGCGGATTGCGAACCAACTGAAGTAAATCTATACTTTTTCCGAGTCCTCGGGAAGTCCATAATTGCAACCCTTGCCCCCACTGTACTTGATATGATCCAAATAGTATCTTTTTGATTACATGCTGCTTGTGGGGGTTTTTCCAAGCGGCATAAGCACTCAAAAAATCAAAACCCTGGTTTTTTCCTTGATGCCAAAAAGGCTCACCGGCATCTTTTGCTATATGGCCACCAAAACGCCAGTTAGAAACGCTTAACTGAAAACGCCAATCAAAAGAGAAGGGCGAACCCAAGTGGCTGGTGTCCTTAGTTGGTTTCCAATACTGTTGCTGCCGTTGTAAATGTGGTGCAAGCACCCTCAATTCTGCTTTTAATTGAATGGTTGAGGGATCTAATTGTGTTAATGTGTTACTCAATGGTGTAGCAGGCATTAGTATAAACGGCAGCAATTTATGAATTTGAACGAGTGTCGAATGGTTGAGCAAACCTTGCAATTGGTAAAAATTGACAACAAGGCCCCCTGCGTCAAAAAAAGATTGTAACTGCTGCATTTGGCTGCTGTCTATTAGCCCAGATGCGAGTAACACATCCATCTCTTGGGGTGCCAGAACAAATTGATTATTTTCAATGCTAAATTGTTGGGGTGTTAGTTGCGAACTCACCGTAAACGCCCTTAAAAAAATGAGTAAATAAATGCAGCGCATCATTTGCGTAAGAGGGTAAATTGTAAGAGATAACCCAAACCAACTTGCCAAGATTGGGTGAGTTGATAATTCCAATTATTTGAGAGGCTATGTGCAAAACTGAACTGAAAGTGATTGAGCGGTAAATTGGCTGCAAAATGAATCCGATAGGACTGCAGATATTGTACCAAACCAAGATAAACAAAAGGTTTTTGGGCAGGATTCCAACTCATGCCTTGCGCAAATTGAACTTCTTTACCCGGACACCACAAATGTTCTATGCGCAGCGTTTGATTTTGTGTTGTGTGGATATCGTCGAGAACTACGGATAATACATGCTGTGAATTGAATTGATAAGTAAGGCCTATTTTAGAGCCAAGCTCAATGAAATTAGCGTAGAAATTTGGCTGAATGAAAAGACGACTTTCTAGTGCGATTCCAAACTGAAGCTGCGTATTTATTTGTAGGGCCAACGCATTGGTAAAATGTATGCGCGTTTGCGCCGGGTGGAAAACACTGCCTATTTGATGGAAAAAATAGCATTTTTGCCATTTGTAGCTGGCCTGTAACTGAAAGGCCAATAGATCAGAAAGTGATACCGGAAAATGAAGTTGTAGCGCTATTGAATTGGGGTTCTTGGAATTGAAAGCCGCTGGATTGCTGCATTGTTGGTTTTGATCTAATGCATATAATCCAAAATGCGTTCCTGGTTTTGAGAGCGACCAACTGGATTGCGCACAAAAAAGGTGTACGCAAAGGAACGCCGAGAATAAAAGGAAATAGCGCGATGTCATGATTCAAAATTAGACCACACCGCTGAGTTCATGTTACGTAAATACTGCATTAAGCATAGGATTCAGTATATTTGGGGACAGTAATTTTTATGACGCAAGTATCAATTCCATTTTCGGCACATTCTTCAGAAGATTGGCAACGCCAGTTACTGAAAGAACTCAAAGAAAACAGTAACTTACTTCAGTATTCAAATGAATTAGAGGATCTGTCGTTTTCACTCACACAACTAGATGCCGCACCATTATTACCACTGATCAACGAACCAATCACATGGAAACGCATGGTGGCCGGAAGCGCCACAGAAGAAAAGAAATGCAATTTGTATTTCTTACAAGCGCTCATGCAGGGCGCCGATGCCTTACTGATAGACCAAACCGACCATACAACAGACTGGGCTTCTTTGCTGCACCACATCGAAACACCCTATATATCTTGCCTGATTGTTTTTAGAACAGCTGCTGCCTACGAGCATTTCAAAACGCATGCGAATGCAGATGCGCTCGCGTATGCAAGACCTTTATTTGCATTTGGGGAAAGTCAAAATTATTTCAGTGCTTTTGACCTTCAGCAAATTGGCGCTAATAGTGCAACCCAGTTAGCCGTGAGCCTTTACGAACTCCAACAGCAACTAAAAGAACAGGCCTTTTCAAGAACCATATATGTAGAACTTGGGATAGGACCTGAATTTTTACTCGAAATCGCCAAGCTGATGGCGTTTCGGACGCTCGTTGCACAACTCGCGCTAATTCACAACTGCAAATTAGAGGTTCAAATCATATCAAAAACAGGCTTTTGCAACAAAAGTTTAGAAGACCCTTATACCAATTTACTGCGTCTGTCTACCGAAGGTTTGAGTGCAGTTCTTGGCTGTGCAAATTATGTTTGCATCCAACCTTACGATGCCCTCAGTACAGCTGGTCCAAGTGAATTTGCATCTCGAATGGCGCTCAATATTGGAAATTTGTTGGCAGAAGAAGCGCATTTGGCCACATTGGCTGCTCCTTTGAGCGGCGCATATTCAATTGAAAAAATGAGCAGTTTACTCATTGAAAAAAGTTGGAATTTGCTCTATGAACTTGATTCAGATTGCGAAAATGCTGAACCGCTCATTCAGAAGTCTATTGCAAATGCCCGCGCTATTAGCTTGCAACGCTTTGAATTAAAACAAGATACATTAATTGGTGTCAACAGCTTTAAAAATGAGTTTGCTGCACCAAAAGCCACTTGGGGCAAAATTCCAAAAGCTTACGGTTTTCCGTATATTATTTTCGAAAAAATCTCCTCAAATGACTAAACGCACGCTCCAACCCTTCCACGAATTAGACTGGTCGTCGTTTCAAATGCCCAGAAAAACGGAAACATACCGTTCAGGCTTGGCACCCTATCTTGGTGGTCCATATGCTTCAATGTACCTAGCAAAACCCTGGACCATCAGACAATATGCTGGTTTTTCAACCGCTGAAGCATCTAATGCTTTTTACCGAAGAAATTTAGCAGCCGGACAAAAAGGACTCAGTGTTGCCTTCGACTTAGCCACACATCGTGGCTATGATTCCGACCATGAGCGCGTTTTAGGTGACGTGGGTAAAGCCGGGGTGGCCATCGATTCGATTGAAGACATGAATATTCTCTTTGATCAAATTCCACTCGATCAAATGTCTGTCTCTATGACCATGAATGGCGCTGTTTTGCCTATTATGGCTTTTTACATTGCGAGTGCCAACGAACAAGGTGTAAGTACCGAACAACTGAGTGGTACCATTCAAAATGATATCCTCAAAGAATTCATGGTGCGCAATACTTACATCTATCCGCCTGCACCTTCTATGCGCATTATTGCAGATATTTTTGCATATACCTCGGCTCATATGCCCAAATTCAATTCGATTTCGATTTCTGGATATCACATGCACGAGGCAGGAGCTACGGCAGCCATAGAATTGGCCTACACACTTGCAGATGGCCTTGAGTACATTCGAACAGGCCTCAATGCGGGCTTAGAAATCGATCAATTTGCGCCGCGCTTGAGTTTTTTCTGGGCTATTGGCATGGACCATTTTACAGAAGTGGCCAAACTCAGAGCCGGCCGTGTTTTGTGGGCCAAACTTGTCAAAGATTTCAAGCCAACATCTGATAAATCACTTGCCTTGCGCACCCATTGTCAGACATCGGGGTGGTCTTTGACAGAGCAAGACCCGTTTAATAATGTCGCCCGAACTTGCCTAGAGGCGCTATCGGCAGCACTTGGTGGCACTCAATCTCTGCACACCAACGCGTTGGACGAAGCCATCGCCTTACCCACCGATTTCTCCGCAAGAATAGCGCGCAACACACAAATTTACCTTCAGAAAGAAACGGGCATCACGCGTTTTATTGATCCGTATGCAGGGAGCGCTGCTCTTGAAAAGAGAACCCAAGAACTCATCGAAGAAGCCTGGGAACTCATCTCTGAAATTGAACAATTGGGCGGTATGGCCAAAGCCATAGAAACAGGCTTGCCAAAAATGCGTATTGAAGAGGCTGCCGCTAAAAAACAAGCTAGAATCGATGCCGGTCATGACACAATTGTTGGGGTCAATCGCTACCAAACAACAGAAGAGAGTCATATTGAAATTAGAGAAGTAGATAACACAGAAGTGCGCAAAGCACAAATCGAACGCCTCAAACAACTCAAGTCAAGGCGCAACGAGCAAGAGGTACAAGTCCTACTCGCCGAATTACGCAGTGCTGCTAAAAATAGCGAGAATCTGCTCGAAATTGCCGTGCGCTGTGCCAAAGCACGCTGTACCTTAGGTGAAATTTCGAGTGCGCTTGAAGCCGAGTTTGGAAGATATCAAGCCAAAATCCGCAGTATTAGTGGTGTATATGCCAAAGAAATTATGAATGATCCAGATTTTTCAAAAGCCAAATCGTTACTTGAAGAATTCATGCAACTTGAAGGTAGAAGACCGCGCATCATGATTGCCAAAATGGGCCAAGATGGCCATGACCGTGGCGCAAAAGTAATCGCAAGCTCTTTTGCAGACATCGGGTTTGACGTCGACATCGGACCGCTCTTTCAAACCCCACAAGAAGCAGCCAAACAAGCCATCGAAAACGATGTGCATATTGTGGGTGTTTCCTCCTTGGCAGCCGGACACAAAACACTTGTCCCAGCGGTGATTGACGCTTTGGAAAAAGCAGGTCGCACGGACATCATGGTAGTTGCTGGTGGTGTCATTCCACAACAAGACTATGCGTACTTATTTGAAGCGGGGGTTTTTGGGATTTATGGTCCTGGCACAAAGATTGCATTGGCCGCACAAGAAATCTTACAACTATTGATCAAGAGCCATCAATAAATTTTATTAATTTCGAAGAGAATTCGTTTATTTAAAACAGTCAAAACCACAATTATGAAATTTGCCCTTCTTACCCTTTTTAGCTTGGCAATCAGCTTGCAACTATTTGGTCAAAAACCCAATCTAGAAATGCGTGAATCAAAGCGCGTCATTACCCTTGACGACGAAAAAGGTGGTAATACATCCGTTGAATTACGCAGCGTCTTTACACCAGCGGGCACCAAAAAAGTAGGAACCGAATGGGTCATTTCTGGTGTCAAAGGCAAAGACTGGGACTTTGTAAAAGGCGACGAAAAAAGCGATATCATTGAAGTTAGTTTCAAACGCGTTGGAAATTACTCAGTTTCTTTAACGGTAACTTACGCTGTCAAAAAGACCCTCAAAAATGGAGAAATCGAAGAAGAAGAATTTGACCTTTCTGTTGATAACGACAATTTCATTACCGTAACCAATAACCTTGATGAACTCACGCAGCTTCATGCCGACTCTAACTTTATCAAACTCGTAAAGAGATCCGGAGACTACACTGTTAAGGAAAAATACGCAAATGACCCAACTCCTTATATTTTCTTGGCCAAAGGCCTTTATGGCGTTTATCGCAAGGACCTCAAAGACCCCATGATTCAAGACCCATTTGAGGAGGCCATTACTGCCTGTGCAACTGCCATTGAACGCGATGAAAACGGTGTATTTAAAATGCCCATTCACAAAATGTGGCTAAATGGTTTTCAGTTGGAATTACTCAATAACGGCGTGCGTTATGTCCTCGACGAAGAAGATGGTTATCCTGTCGTTTACAGCAATGAAAACAAAGATAAAACCGCAGAAACACTAGCAGAAATCTTAGATGCTTGTGAGTCTTATAGTACAATTACGCGCAACCCTATGGGCATTCAATTGATTTCAGCTGCTGTGCGTTACAACAACCGCGATGCCAAAACGGCTAACCTCATTTGGAAGACCGAAATTCCTGCCCTACTCAACCTTACAGACAAAGAGTTTGAGTCCTGGACACAAGCCGACAAAGATGCTCTTCGTGTTGGTCTCATCCTAAGTGCTCAAGCGCTCATTAAAAGAGATAACAGCACTGTTAACGTCAGACCAATGCTGAAAAAAGCTGAAAAATGGTTTGAATACGACAAAGAGTGGATTGCATTTTACGAAAAAAAATACAACAGTTTTTCTGAGCAATAAGCATGAAAAAGATTCCAGCTTGGCTTAAAAACAAATACGTACTCACGTCAATCGTGTTTGGAATCTACTTTTTATTTCTCGACGACTGGGACCTCTTTACCCTTGTGCGTCAAAAGCAAAAACTCAGTCAGATCGAAACACAAGATGCCAAAATGGATAGCGCCTTGCAACAAACCAAAAAAACGCTTTACAAGTTACATCACAAAGATCAGCTAGAGGCCTATGCCCGCTCTCAAAAGTTTTTCAAACGAGACGACGAAGAAATCTTTGTCATCACCAACAAATAAAGTTTATTACTGAGGTCCTGTAGACAGATGCGCTCCTGAATAATAAAAGCGCAGAATCTGGTCGTAGCTGAATCCTTGCTTAGCCATGTTCATGGCGCCTTCTTGACACAAGCCAACGCCGTGACCGAAACCCTTCCCTCGAAGAATGATTTCTTCCCCAATGATTTCTGCATCAAAAAAACTTGACTTGAGTTTGAATGCTTCTCTTAGGTCACGCATCGGAATACCGTAAACCGGATGAATGTAAAATGCACTGCGGTTGGTACTCTGAAAATGTTGCATGAGCGCAAAAGTGGTTGAATCCTGAATTGGAAATCCGTAGTTTTCCACAAGAAAGTCAGTCCAATTCGTAAGTGGGATGCGTTTTACCCAAGTGGCTTGTTTGGTATGTATGCAAAAAGTGTCTTTAAATGACTGAAGGCCCATAATTTGCTCATTCCAGACATCTTGCGGAGCGCAAGTCTGCCCACCACAATTGGCATGAAAAAAAGTAGGGAAATAGGCATTATTAGAATCGAGTAAGACGATAGATCGGGTCTGGAATACAGCAGAGTCGATGAGTGCACTTCCGGTTCTTTTATGCAAATAGGCCTGGCAATGGACACGGTCGCAAAGCGCATAACCTTCTTTTTGGTGACGATTTATATTAGAAAGTGCATAGGTGCGCGAAATGATTGCTTGGGCCTGATAGTACGCTTTTTGATGCCCGCTTCCGCCTTCAGAAGATACAACGCCTTCTAAGTACGTCTCGAGTTCTACTTTATTGATTAAACAAATTTGCCCTTTACGCACCGAGAGTTCAAAGTCACCTTCGTAGGCTCTAGTTTTGGTGGAAATTGCCGGAATGGACCAATTGATGAAATCTTCCCTAGCTTGTTGAATGAATTCAAATTGACTTGCCTGTAATAAGATGCTCCCGTTTTGAACAAATTGTAGCTGCGAACCACTCATTTTAATGCGACCCTGAGCGAGCGTACTCAGGGTGATTTGTTTGGTGCTGCCATCTGGCTGATTTGCTACCAATAGGTAATTTCCACTTCCAATAACGATCTGCAATTCTTTGGTTTGAATGGCATCGTAAATTCGGACCCGAATGGTTTGGGAATACGCAGCCGTAAAACGAAAGAGCAAAATGAAAAGAAAAAGGAGTTTCACGCGTTTAAAAAAGTATTCATTGATTGGGCAATACGCTGACTGGCCCCTGTTTGTTGCAATAGCTCAGCAAGTTGCTCATAACTTTGAAGTTGGGCCTGTCGGCTCGGGTGTCCAGGTAGCAACTCGAAGAGTTCTTTTTGCATTTGCGCAACAGTACAATTTTCTTGAATGAGCTCAGGAATAGCGGCCCGATCCAATATCAGATTCACCAGAGAAATGTATTTGATGCGAACCCATTTTTTAGCCAACCATATGGATAATGCCGATCCTTTGTAGCATACCACTTGCGGCACCTTAAAAAGTGCGGTTTCTAAAGTTGCTGTTCCGGATGTAACCAGCGCAAGCTGACTGATACGGAGCAGATCATAGGTATGTCCCGTACTCAAGAAAACATCTTGGTCTTTTAGATATGCGCTATAGATATCGAGCGATAAATTGGGCGCACAAGCAATGGCAATCTGATGTGTATCCTGAAAGGCACTTGCCGCCGCAAGCATGAGCGGTAATTTTTTTTGTAGTTCTTGCGGCCGTGAACCGGGCAGCAAGGCCAAAACGGGTTTATTAAAACTAGGCAAAGACGGGTTCAATTGACCATAACGCTCGATTTCATCCAATAGCGGATGTCCATAGAAGGAGGTTTGGATACCAAAACGATCATAAAAAGCAGGTTCAAATGGCAGCACGCAGTACAAATGCGCAACATATTTTTGAATTGTAAAGACACGTTTTTGTTTCCAAGCCCAAACGGTCGGGGAGATATAATACAGCACTTTGATCTGGTGATCATGCGCCCATTTGGCCATACGCAAATTAAAACCTGGGTAATCAACCAAAACTAAAAGCGCGGGTTTTTGTGCCAATAATGCGTGTTGGAGCTGTTTGAATTGTTTGCGGATAAGCGGGAGATTTTTAAAGACTTCCCAAAAACCCATGAAACTCATGGTGCTGATATGTGCGTCGAGTTGAACACCTTCATCGGCCAAGCGATTTCCGCCCCATGCTTTGAACGTCAGATGGGGATTCAGACGCTTCCAGGCTGCGACTAAATTTGCAGCATGTAGGTCGCCAGATGGCTCACCACACACAAGATATACAAGGTTATTTGGCTCCAAGTCTAAACGTTAAAATAAGCGACCGAGATTGACGTAAATCATGTAAGGTGCATAAAGTAACATACCAAAAATGATTCCGCGCGTATGAAAATAGCGCTCCCGATTCAAAAAGAAATAAAACCAACCTAAATTACCAATTAGGGACAGCGACAAATATCGGCTCATGAATTCAGGGAAACTCAAGGTTTGATTCCATAAATAAGCAAAGCTCTGGCCGTAAGATTGAGAGAGAATAAAGACGATAATAGGAAGCAATACAAGTGGTGAAAAAACGCCAATTGCCAAACCTGTAAAGAAGGATGCGTTTAAGTTTTTTTTCATGGTTCCCAAGATTTAAATTGAGTGAGGTATGCATAGGCCGTGAGGTCGTATTGAGTGGGGACGACGCTCACAAAACCTTCTTTAAGTGCATGTAAATCGGTGTCAGGCCGTTGATCGAGGTCTGCGAATTCACCAGTAAGCCAAAAGTAGTCTCGGCCAAATTGATCGGTACGTTTTTCGAAACGGTCTGCCCAGTAAGCATGCGCTTGTTTACAAAAGCGTAAACCTTTGATTTCGGATAAAGGCAGTTTGGGCACATTCACATTTAAACAGATGGAAGGCTCGAAACCCTTTTGAAAATACTGCGCTAATAAATAATTGACATAAAACTGTGCGGCAGAAAAATCTGCATTTGCAGAAAAATCGGCTAAAGAAAATCCAAAAGATGCGACCCCTTCCATGGCGCCTTCAATGGCTGCAGACATCGTGCCAGAATACAATACGTTTGTCGATGAATTTTCTCCGTGATTGATACCTGAAAGGATCAGGTCTGGTTTGGCACCCAGTAATTCGTAGATGCCTAATTTGACACAATCCACAGGGGTTCCGCTACATGCATATGCCTCTACTCCAGGATACAAATTGCTTTTGGCCAAACGGATAGGATCGTGAATAGTAATGGCGTGCCCCATTCCGGATTGTGGTTTATCGGGAGCAACAACGAGTAAGTCCCCAAAAGGACGAGCGGCCTCAATAAGTGCTGCTATACCACCAGCACTGATGCTATCGTCGTTGGTAATAAGGATTTGGGGCTTGCGTCCTTGATTCATGGGATAAAATTAGTCAAATATCGTCTTGAAAATGCTAATTTTGAAGCAATGAGTCAGAAAATCAAATGGATTGAAGCCCAACAGCGCCATGCCTTTTGTGCGCTTTCGGCCATACCTGTCAGAACCGAGGCAAAAGACAGTTCAGAACAATGCACCCAATTGCTTTTTGGGGAGCCCATCGAAATACTTCAGTATAGCCAACCATGGTTACAGATCAGAAGTTTATTAGATGGATACGAAGGTTTTATTGATCACAAACAAGTTCTTCCGCTCACTGATAAAGAACTCAGGCGCTGGCTCGACCAATTTAGATATGCCACGAGCCCTACCCTATGCATTCAAGGCCCAATGGGGAAACAACTCCTGAGTGGCGGTGCACTTATTGGTGCTCAGACCAAATTTGAAATCGGTTCTTTTTCGTACCAAATTGAAAATGAGCTGACGGCAACTGATAACTGGACTTACGCTTTGTCTTTTCTCAACACGCCTTATTTGTGGGGTGGGAAATCTCATTTTGGCATCGATTGTTCCGGACTTGTGCAAAATGTATTCAGACTTCTTCAGATCAATCTGCCACGCGACGCTTATCAACAAGCCACTCACGGACAAATTACTTCCTTTGAAGAATGCCAATTGTTGGACCTCGCCTTTTTCAAAAACGCAGATGGACGCATACACCATGTGGGCATTGTTGGACCCGAACACCAAATTCTACACGCTTCTGGCCAAGTCCGGATCGATACACTGACGCAAGAAGGAATTTTTAATTCTTCGGCAGCGAAAATTACACATTCTCTTTATCAAATCAGGCGCTTATTTTAGCATTCTTCCGATATTTGTACTTTAAAACAACAACATGAAAGACCAAGCCATTTTTGAGCTGATTCAAGCAGAAAAAGAAAGACAACTTCACGGCATCGAACTCATTGCCTCTGAAAACTTTGTGAGTGACCAAGTCATGCAAGCCATGGGCTCTGTATTGACCAACAAATATGCCGAAGGTCTTCCCGGAAAACGCTATTATGGCGGCTGTGAGGTTGTAGATAAAGTGGAGCAACTTGCCATCGACAGACTTTGTCAATTGTTTGGGGCAACTTGGGCCAATGTGCAGCCGCACTCGGGTGCCCAGGCCAATGCTGCTGTATTTTTGGCTTGCTTACAACCAGGCGATAAAATTTTAGGTTTTGACCTTTCACATGGGGGGCACCTCACCCATGGTTCACCTGTCAATTTTTCGGGCAAACTTTACCAACCCTTCTTCTATGGTGTCAATAAAGAAACCGGTTTGGTGGATTACGACCTCATGGAAGAAACAGCCAAAAAAGAACGCCCAAAAATGATCATTTGCGGTGCCTCGGCCTACTCCAGAGATTGGGATTACGCGCGCATCCGCAAAGTTGCCGACGAAATAGGCGCTTTGGTGCTTGCAGATATCTCGCATCCGGCGGGCCTTATTGCAGCTGGTCTACTCAATGACCCACTGGAATATTGCCACATCATCACCTCTACTACACACAAAACCTTGCGTGGCCCCAGAGGTGGAATCATCATGATGCGCCACAACATTGAAAATCCTTTTGGCTTGCGCTGGAACAACGGCAACCTCAAATCAATGGGAACGCTTCTGGACGCAGCTGTATTCCCTGGTATCCAAGGTGGCCCGCTCGAGCACGTCATTGCTGCTAAGGCTGTGGCTTTCGGCGAAGCATTGGATCCAGCTTACAAAATCTACATGCAGCAAGTCAAAACGAATGCCGCAGTATTTGCCCAAGAATTGGTCAATCGAGGCTATCAAATTGTTTCTGGTGGCACCGACAACCACAGTATGTTACTCGACCTCAGAAACAAGGGTATTACGGGCAAAGACGCAGAAAACGCACTTGTACTTGCAGACATCACCGTCAACAAAAATATGGTGCCTTTCGATACTGAATCTCCATTTGTTACCTCAGGTATCCGTATAGGTACACCCGCCCTCACCTCAAGAGGCGTCAATGAAACTGAAATCCCTCAGATCGTTGCACTCATCGACCGCGTCCTTACAAATGCCTCGAACGAACAAGTTTTGGCCGACGTGAAAAAAGAAGTGAACGCCCTCATGAGCGGCAAACCTCTTTTTGCTTGGTAAGCTATAAACGAAATGGTTTTCAAAGCCAAAACAGACGCTTTTATTTGGATCACTTGTGCCTTCGTGTTTGTTATATACGCTGGCGTTGGTTCATTGATCTATTTCAATGAAGGAAAAACAGACGCTTTTTTAGGACTTGGGCTAATTTGGGTTTTCTTGTGTCTATTTATTATCTGGCTATTACCGAAGTCTACACGCTATACTTTTTTAGAAGAGGAGTTATTATGTCAGACCTTAGTTTTTAAAAAACGCATACCATACAGCTCTTTTCGCAAAGTTGAAGCTTCAAATGGCTTATACGCCGGATGGAAAATGAATACAGCCTGGAAATGTCTTCTCATTGTATACAATAAATACGACGAGCTGTTAATTTCTCCAGAAAATGAGGCTGAATTCATCAGGATGTTCTACGAAAAAAAAGCCCAATTTACCGGGGTAAATTGAGCTTATAAATGTGCTTATTTGGGAATTAATCCAAACCTAACGGAGACGAATTTGGGCTATGGCAACTATTACAAGCGCCAGAACTTAGCGGCGAACTCATGTAAATTGAAGCACCTGATGGGCTCGTTACTTTTGGATAAAGACCGCTATAATCTATTTTTGCAGTAGAATAAAAATTGCCTTTGCTATCGATGGCAATGGTATATTTTAAAGTTCCAGCGCCGTTGGGTTCGGTGTAGAGTTCAACAACACCTCCGGTTTGACTACTTTGTAAATCTGCCTTATAAAGCGTTCCAGCTACATTGAAACAGCCTTCGCCTTCACCACCGGCAACATGGCACTGCATGCAATTTTGTCCTTTATTGTGCGAGTCGTTTTCACCAGCGCTACTGATGTTCTCTTCATTACAAGCAAACATCTTTTTACACGAAACCAAAAGGGACAAGCCCGATACCAATGCGATTAATAAAATACGATTTGAAAATTTCATCATGCTCTTTTTTTACGGTTATTCATTTACTTCTTTATTGTCCATTGCCAATAATTCATAGGCGCCTTTAATGACGATTTTAGCTTTTTTGAGCAAAGCAAGTTGCGCACTGGTGATGGCCACATTGCCATCCTGAGACATCAGTATGTCGATCTCGATTGGCAAAAAGTTGGAGCCACTTTGAATAAAAACAACATCTTTACCATTCTGACTCACAATGGCCTCTTCTGGGAGCGTGTAATGCAATTGATTTTGAGCACGGATTTCGGCTTTTAGATATGCCCCAGGGACGATTTCTTTGGGTAATTGTTCAAAATGACAATGCACTTTGACCGTGCGTTCGTTGCTGATCTGTCTTCCGATTAAAAATACTTTAGCGGAGGCCGTGGTTTGTTGATCGACGAATTTCAATAAAACATTTTGGTCTTTTTTCAGATAAGACAAATACTTTTCATAGACGGTGAGTTCGGCGTGCGCATGTTTTAAATCAATGATTTCCATTAAATTATCTTTGGGTTCGGCAAAAGCGCCTACATTGGCCGTTACTTTTGTGATCACCCCTGCGAAAGGCGAACGAATTTGTTGGGTGCGCTCGATTTGACCATTTCTCAAAGTGGCTAGGTTGACATTGGCCATTTCTAATTTGTAACTCAGGCCACTCAGTTTCGCTTTATTGACCAAATAAGCGCTTTTAGCTTGCTGGTAATTTTTAGCAGAGCCCGCTTCTTTTTCAAAAAGCGCTTTTTGACGCTCGTAATCGGCTGCTAAAAATTCTTGTTGCCCTTGACACTCTAAAAATTCTTGCTGTAATTGAATCACTTCGGGATGTTCTACTAGCATCAGGACCTGACCTTTTGTCACCGTCATTCCATCGAGGACATTGATTTTTTTAATGTATCCACCGAAAGGCATTGCGATATACGACTTATTTTGAGGTGGCACGTCAATGATGCCATTGGCATAAACGCTGAGACCTAGTGCATTTTGTTGGAGACTCCCCAATTTGATACCCAAAGTATTCATTTGCTTTGCACTCAATTGCAACGCATTGATTTTTGGCGCTTTGCCTGACGCTTCCTTGTTTTCTGCATTGGAACTGCAAGAAAAAAGGAGGAGAACAAATAGGCCATTCAATAAGAAAAATGTTGTTTTCATGGTTGGTTTATTTTTGAATCCATTCATAGGAAATGTGTAAAAGTTTGAGTTCGTGCTGCCACTGCAGTAGTTCTTGTTGCAAAGCAAGTTGGTAGTCTTGGAGCTGAATAAATTCTAAGAGTGAAATTGCCCCACTACTCAATTGCACTTGCGCATTTGATTCCAGTTGTGCAAGCTCCAACTCGATGGGGCCAGCCAGCTGCTCATATGACGCTATACGCTCTACAATTTGCCCATAAAGTTGCAGGCACTGGTTTTGAAGCGCCATTTGCTGCTGGGATTTACGTGCTGAAATTTGCTGGGCGGCTAAGTCAATTGCGTTGAGACGCGCTTTGTAAGCATTGAAATCAATAGGAATCTGGGTTTGAAGCGCCGCACCCTGAAAGCGATTTTGTGGCCCAAAATATTGGTCAGTACCGTCAATATTCTGCCAACCAACCAAAGTTTGATTAAAATAAGAGACATTTAATTGAGGCAATTGCTGGGCCTGATTGAGGTCCTTTTGCAACGCAAGTTGCTGGGCTTGAATATCGAATTGCAATAAGCTAGGATGAGAAGTGATGGAATCTAAAAAGGGTACTTTTAGAAAAGCAATAGCTTCTGGTTGCGCCAGTTCAAAGACAACTCCTTTTACCCCGAGTATTGTGTTGAGTTCAAGCCAAGCATTGGTCAACGCTTGCCTGTATTGCTGAACTTGTGCTTGCGCCCTCATTGATTTGGATTGTAACAATACCAAATCCAATTTAGAAACTTCTCCTGCTTGTAAGCGCAGACTGATTTTGTTAACCAATATAGCATACAATGAATCTTGACTTTCAGCTAAGGCGAGCTGCGCTTGATAAAAGCGAATGGCCTCTAATTGCTCATTGAGCCTTCTCTTGAAATCGCGCTTTAAGAGGGCTAAATCTTGTGCGGAGAATTGGCTATTCAACACACCGAGCTCTTTTTGCATTCGAAGGGCGCCACTATACGGTAAGGATAAATTAAAAGTTAGGTTGTTATCGCGTGCATAAGCCGAATTGAACTGACCTTGCATGTAAGACAATCCAATGGGTTGCCAGCTCGCTGCCCCATTACCGAGTTGCTGCTGACGTTGTGCTTCGAGAACCTCTGCCTTGAGTTGCCCGTTTTGATTGAGCCCCAGTTCAAAAAATTGTTGATCGGTTAAAATTTGTTGTGCGTTCATGGAGCCTGTGAACGCGACGATAACCAATAATAGCATGTTTTTTCTACGACGCATACGAAGCGGTTTTTCAAATAACACGTAAAGTAACGGCAAGATAAAAAGCGTAAGTACTGTTGCACTGATCAGGCCACCGATAACGACTGTTGCGAGTGGCTTTTGAACCTCAGCGCCACTGCCATGTGAAAGTGCCATTGGTAAAAATCCCAATGAAGCTACAGTTGCGGTGAGCAATACTGGGCGCAAGCGATTGCGGGTGCCACGCAGAACAACTTGTAATAGGGCTGCGCCAGATTTGCGCAGCGAATTGAACTCGGCAATGAGCACAATTCCATTCAATACGGCTACGCCAAAGAGCGCTATAAAGCCGACGCCTGCAGAGATAGAAAATGGCATTCCACGCAAGTAGAGTGCTACAATTCCACCGATAGACGCGAGTGGAATAGCAGAATAAATGAGCGCTGCTTGCTTAACTGATTGAAAAGTCAGGTAGAGTAAAAAGAAAATCAATAACAATGAAATAGGGACGGCGATCATGAGGCGTGCTCTTGCATGCACCAAGTTTTCAAAGGTGCCACCAATTTCAGGAAAATAACCCGTTTCAAATTGAATTTGCTGGGCCATTTTTTGTTGCAACTCTTCAACGATACTTTCTACATCCCGGCCACGAACATTGAATCCAACAAGAATGCGGCGCTTGGCATCGTCGCGCTGAATTTGATTGGGACCATTTTCGAGGCGAATATCGGCAAGTTCGGCGAGCGGAATTTCAGATCCGGCAGCATTACTGACATACAGTTGTTCGATGTCCTTAAAAGTACTTCGATCGGCTTCGTTTAACTTGACCACCAACTGAAAACGGCGTTCCCCTTCAAATACATAACCTGCAATTTGCCCGGCAAATCCTAAATTGACTGCCCTATTGACCTCTTCAATACTGACTTGATAACGCGCTAAGGCTTCACGGTTATAGCGAACAATGAGTTGAGGCAAACCTGCTAATTCTTCGACATAAACATCCTGAACGCCAGCTATTCCTTTAGAAATTGCACCGACTTTTTTTGCATAGGCTGCCAGCTGCTTGAAGTCCTCGCCGTAAATCTTTACGACTACATCTTGCTTGGCACCTGTCATTAGTTCATTGAAGCGCATTTGAATTGGTTGCTGAAAACCAAAAGAAACACTCGGTAAATGTGCCTCAAGAACAGCCTGCATTTTGGCGGCGAGCGCCTCTTTATTGTCGGCACTCACCCACTCTTTTTTATCTTTTAGGATCACCATGAGGTCACAAGCCTCCATTGGCATAGGGTCTGTCGGGATTTCTGCCGTGCCAATTTTACCAATAACTTGTTTGATTTCCGGAAATTGTTCCTTAAGGATTCTCGAAGCTTTTGTGGTGGCTTCAATGGTTTTGTTGAGACCAGAGCCCGTCATGAGGCGGGTTTCTACCGCAAAATCTCCTTCGTCAAGGGAAGGAATAAACTCGGCACCAAGTTGTTGAAACAACCCTATAGAAACAATGAAAAGCACGACAATTGTGGACAGGACCATTTTTTGCCTACGCAAGATGGCTTTTAAGGCTGGCGTGTAGCTTTTTTGAATGGTTTCGATGATCCGGTCCGAGAAGTTTTTGGCGTGCACATTTTTTTTGGAGAGCAGCAAAGAAGAAATCATGGGCACATAGGTCAAGGATAACATAAGCGCACCAAGAATGGCAAAAATGACGGTTTGAGCCATTGGCTTAAACATCTTTCCTTCGATGCCAACCAAAGCCAATATAGGCAAGTAGACCACCAAAATAATGATTTGACCAAAAACGGCACTTTTACTGAATTTAGAAGCCGAATGGTAGACCTCTGCATCCATTTGCTCTTGAGTGAGCTGCTTTGCGCGTCGTATGGCCAATAAATGCAAGGTGGATTCCACGATGATCACTGCACCATCGACAATCAGGCCGAAATCGAGTGCTCCTAAAGACATCAGGTTCCCCGAAACACCAAAAATATTCATGAGGGAAATCGCAAAGAGCATGGCCAGCGGAATGACTGAAGCGACAATCAGTCCGGCTCTTAAATTCCCCAATAAAAGCACAAGCACAAAAATGACGATCAGCGCCCCTTCAATAAGGTTTGTACTCACCGTATGAATGGCTCGATTCACTAAATTCGTTCGGTCGAGATAGACTTCAAGTGCCACACCCTTTGGTAAATTTTCTTCTATTTGAGCCATGCGCGCCTTGACCAATTCAATGACCTCCGATGAATTTGCGCCTTTGAGCATCAGTACAATACCTCCCACGGCTTCACCTTTGTCATTGTAGGTCAGCGCGCCGTAGCGCACCTGTGCACCATATTGTACCTTGGCGATATCTCGAATGTATACGGGTGCTTCACCAGCTGGGTGATTGATCTGAATATTTTCGATATCCTCGAGATTGCTCACCAAACCTTCTGTCCGGATATATGTGGTCATGTGGTGTCTTTCGATGTAAGCGCCGCCAGTGTTTTCGTTATTTTGAGCAACCGCATTAAAAACTTCGTCTAGGGTGATTTCGTGGGCTTTTAATAACATCGGATCAATGGCGATTTCATAAGTTTTGAGTTCACCTCCAAAACCGCTAACGTCGGCAACGCCTTTGACACCAAGCAATTGACGTCGGATTACCCAATCTTGGATACTGCGTAAATCCGCTGGACTAAATTTGCGTTCGTACCCTTTTTCGGCGCGAATGGTATATTGATAGATTTCACCGAGGCCGGTACTCAAGGGAGCCATTGATGGATCGCCAAAACCGGCTGGAATGTTGTTTTTGGCTTCAGATAAACGCTCTTGAACTTGTTGACGCGCCCAATAGATGTCGGTGTCTTCAGTAAAGACAATTGTGACAACACTGAGTCCAAAGCGACTAAAAGACCTGATTTCTTCGATGCCAGGGATTGTGGCCATGGTTTGCTCTACAGGAAAAGTAACAAAGCGCTCGATATCCAGGGCACTCGAAGCGGGTGCACTGGTGACGACTTGAACTTGGTTATTGGTAATGTCTGGAACTGCGTCGATGGGCAATTTAGACAGGGAAAATAGCCCCCAAATGATGAGTGCTAGGGTCAAGACAGCAACAATAAGTTTGTTGTGAATCGACCAAAAAACGATGCGATTTAACATATAAATATCAATTAGTGATTTAACTTAATGGACTTAAGCTACACTAATTGAGGTGGATGCCAACATTCAAAGTAATCGTTTGTATGCAACGCGTTTGGCGCCGAAAAGATCAGTTGTTTCTGAAAAAATGAAATTGGATTTTCAAGTGTAATATGTGTTTCGGAAACAGGCATGAATAAAGTAACAAGTGCATTGGATTGCGCCGATTTAAACGGCAATTCTCGGTGCTCTTGGTGCTGATCGGTAACTTGCTGAAGATAGTGTTCTTGTAAAAAAGACCAAAAGCCCTTTTCGGACTGCTCTTGTTGGTATTGCGCATAGTGATTCATGAGTGCGTCGAGTTTGAAAAACTCAAGACCTTGCCATTGAGGAGCTAACGAAAGCAATCCAAAATAAATAGCAAATACAAATGACGTCAAACGCATAATACAAAGTTAGGAAATTAATGAGTGCAACCAATCAGAATGTGTATTTTCGTAGCAACCAACAACACACAATGAAATTCACCATTTTTACTTTTCTCTATTTGCTTTCCTTTTCTTTCTTAGCTCAAGAAACTGCAGGGTCATGTGCAGCCCGAAAGGCAAGTAGACTCTTGCAACAAAAAAGCGCCTCACTAACAGTGGCAGAAATCGCCGAAACCGAGCACTACGATGTTCACTATTATGATTTAGACTTGAATATGAACAATGTTTCCACCTACTTAAACGGGAGCGTCGAAATCCATGCCAAGGCGAAAATCGACCTCGATTCGGCCCTATTTGAGTTATTTGAATCATTGGTGATCAGCGAAATTAAAGTAAATAACATCCCAGTTGGCTACACCCGGGTTTCAAACAAAGTGCGCGTTCCAGTCAATGCGAATACCAACGACAATTTTGTCATTCATGTTTTTTACGCGGGAACCCCTCCAACTGCGCAAACCAATCCGCTCGGCGGCAGCGGCCTTACTGCAGGTAGCTCTCCAAGCTGGGGAAATAAGGTTGTTTGGTCTTTGTCAGAGCCGTTTTCTGCTTACGAATGGTTTGCCGTAAAGCAAAGCCTCACCGATAAAGCCGATTCTTGCGCCGTTGCAATCACGGTGCCGGACACCTGTAAAGCCGGCTCCAACGGGATCTTAGAGGCCGTTGTGCCGCTTGGAAACGGATTTACCCGCTACGAATGGAAACACCGACATCCAATTGCTTATTATTTGATATCAGTGGCTGTAGCCAAATATGTCGATTACAGTATTTACGCGAATCCTGTCGGAAGTGCAGCACCAGTTTTGATTCAAAATTACATCTACGACAATCCGCAAACGCTTCCTAACTTCATCGATGAAATCAATGAAACCGTTGATTTCATTGAACTATACGCAAACCAATTTGGGCCTTATCCGTTCGCAGACGAAAAATATGGTCATTGTATGGCACCAATCGGCGGTGGCATGGAACACCAAACCATGACCACTCAAGGCTTCTTTGAAAAAACACTTACAGCTCATGAATTGGCCCACCAATGGTGGGGTAACAACGTTACTTGTGCCTCCTGGTGCGACATCTGGCTCAACGAAGGTTTTGCTTCTTATGCAGAATACCTCATGCTAGCCGCCCTATACCCAGGCGAACAAAACAACCACATGACGCAAGTGCATCAGAGCGTCATGCAACAACCAGGCGGCAGTGTTTGGGTTTTGGATTCGCTCAACGAGGCGCGCATTTTTAACGGGCGTTTATCTTATGACAAAGGCGCAGGAATCATCCATACCTTGCGCTACATCATCAATAATGACAATCTTTTCTTTGCTGCGCTTCAAGACTTTCAAAATACGTTTGCAGACAGCACCGCTACAGGCTTGGACTTCAAAAACCATTTAGCGAGTTATTGCAACATCGACCTCGATGCTTTTTTTGAGCAATGGTATTTTGGAGAAGGTTACCCTACTTACCAAGTCAAGTACAATCAAGTCGGCCCAGATCTTTACATTGAAATCGGCCACACCTCTTCTATGCCAGCCATTACGCCAACATTTACCAATCCAATCAGCTTGCGTTTACTGCGTCAAGGTCAGGCCGATACCATTATTCGTTTTTCTATCGCAAACAATACCGAATTATTTAACCTCACTAATTTTGGTACACTGATCGGAACAATTGGCATAGATCCAGGAAACTGGGTCATCAATGGAAACGGTGGTGTTTCGATGGATCCGACACTCGGGTTCACTGAAATTACGGCAAGCCCTCTTCAAAATATCGTCCTATTTCCGAACCCTAGTTCGGATGTTATTCAAATCGCCAATCAAAAAGAAGTCTATTCCTATGATCTTTACGCTGCCAATGGCCAGCATCTACTGAATGGAAATATAGCGCCGGGCGAGAAAATTAGCCTCAGTCATTTCAAGAAAGGAACCTACATTCTTCAGTTAAAGGGAGCCAACGGATTTAAATCCACAAAACTGGTAACAATAAATTGACAACTTCGTCGTTAAGCCAAACAAAATATTAAAAACATGAAAAAAATCATCTTTACGCTTTCTTGTTTCATTGCTGTAAGCACTATTGCACAAGTTCAAATCAAAGAAGTCTACCTTCAATCTGGGGCCTTTTTTGGACAAACCAACAGTACTTTAGCAGACTTTCAAGCACTAGTGCCCAACTCAAGTATTTTACAACAAGATTTGAGCGCCTATCAGAACGGTTCCTATTTAAGATTTTACGGACCAGGTCAGTCTCAATCCTTGAATCTGGGTATTGGTTTAGCTAAATTACCAAATGCCACTCTCAGATTGGGCCTTATGCACGTCGTTCAAAATAATGCATTGCAAACCGGTGGCGAATACACCGAGTCTTTTGCTTATGATACGCTAACTAGTTCCCAAACTGGCGAACAGTTTTTTATCGATTCTTTTAGTTCCCATGGTTACTGGGCCCGATACAGCCAGAAGCAATTGCGTTTGGACGCCTCATTGATTTTTCGATACAAAGCAGACAAGCGCTGGAGTTTTTACGGCGGAATTGGTGCCAATTTCGGCTTAAACTACGACGCCAACACCGACGTTCATCAGTACACTATAAACTACACCGGTGCCGAGCTTTACGGATATGCAAATGGATCGACTTCTGAAGGCACGCACCTCCATGAATCTTTTGAAAATAAAGGCGGCTTTGGCATGAGTCTTTACGCGCCGCTTGGCATCGATTTTCAAGTTGGTAAAAAACGCGAATTCTGGAAGCCAATTCACCTCTATGCAGAACTCAGACCGGGTGTTAATATCAATCAGATAGCCGGTATGGGCACCAGCTTTAGTGCGGGGAATTTTTCAAATCTTGGATTGCGCTTTCAATTTAAGTAATCTATAAGCATTCTAAATAAGAAGCCGGGAATTTTTTCTCGGCTTTTTTTGTGTCAGTACCAAACTAAAAGGTAAATTTGTGGCGCAAAACAAACCAAGTTTCGCAACTATTGTTACACAAGAAAAAGTCAAATGGAAACAGCCTCTAGCGCCAACTATCTACCGCTGCTCATGCAAATTGCAGTGGCAGCAGGTTTTGTGATTTTCACATTGTTTGTTACGCACAAACTTACGCCAAGAATCAGTTCAGCTAAAAAAGACGACAACTTTGAGTGCGGTATCGACGCCCAAGGGAATGCCCGTTTTCCGGTATCGATTCGCTATTTCATGACGGCTATTTTGTTCGTTTTGTTCGATGTAGAAGTTATTTTCTTCTACCCTTACGCCGTCAATTTTTACGATCTTAAATTAGAAGGTTTGTTGGCCGTCATCATGTTTGTCGGTTTTTTCTTGACCGGATTTTACTACATCTATAAAAAAGGAGCATTAGAATGGGAAAAATAGAAGACCTCGAAACCATCAACGGAGAGGGCTATCAGCTCACTACCCTTGACAAAGCCATCGCTTTAGCCCGTGCCAACTCTGTTTGGCCTTTGCCATTTGCCACCTCTTGTTGTGGTATTGAATTCATGGCTACCATGGGCAGTGCTTACGATTTATCCCGATTTGGCATGGAACGTATGTCTTTTACGCCACGTCAGGCCGATCTACTCATCGTTGCCGGCACCATTTCTAAAAAACTTGGTCCGGTACTCAAAAGAGTCTACGAGCAAATGGCCGAACCCAAATGGGTTTTATCAGTAGGTGCTTGCGCTTGTTCAGGCGGTATTTTTGATACATATTCCGTATTGCAGGGAATCGATCGCATTATTCCGGTCGATGTCTATGTGCCTGGATGTCCACCTCGCCCAGAACAAATCATTGAAGGCGTCATGAATATCCATGAACTCGTTAAAAAAGAGTCGAATCGCAGACGCTATTCCGAAGAATACAAACATTTGTTGGGTACTTATCAAATTGACATCGAACAACATGGAGAATCCAAATAACCAAGAATTTCTAACGGCCATACAAGCGGCATTTGGAACAGATGTTTTAGCCCACGAAGAAGCCTTCGGAATGCTCAATGTCGAAATGACGCCGAGCCGCATTCACGACGCAATTGCATGGTTACAACAACACCAAGACCTGAGTGTCAATTACCTCACCAATATTGCAGGTGTTCATTACCCGGAATCCGCAGGTCGTGAATTTGCTGTTGTGTATCAATTACATTCATGGAAGCACAACCTGCGTTTGCGCATCAAAGGTTACTTACCCAAAGAAAACTTACATATCGCCACCATTACCGATTTATTTGCTGGTGCAAATTGGATGGAACGCGAAACCTATGATTTCTTTGGAATCATTTTCGACGGCCACCCAGACCTTCGCCGCATCCTCAACATGGAAGACATGGATTACTTTCCGATGCGTAAAGAGTATGTTTTAGAAGACGCTACCCGCGAAGACAAAGACGACAGATTTTTCGGACGCAACAACAACGAACTATGAGCCAAGAAATAAAAGATATTTTGCAGGCTGCAGACCCCGCAAATGTCGCTACCATTAACTTTGGTCCGACACACCCTTCTACGCACGGTATTTTTCAAAATATCTTAAAAGTAGACGGCGAAAAAATCATTTCCTCAGAGCAAACGGTTGGCTACATCCACCGCGCTTTTGAGAAATTAGCAGAGCGCCGTCCGTACAACCAAATTACTCCGATCACCGACCGCCTCAACTATTGTTCTTCCCCAATCAACAACATCGGTTGGGAAATGACCGTAGAAAAACTGATTGGAGTCGAGATTCCAAAACGCGTACAGTACATGCGCGTGATCATCATGGAACTTGCCCGCATTGCCGATCACTTGATTTGCAATTCCGTTATTGGTGTCGATGCCGGTGCCCTAACCTCTTTCTTCTACCCTTTCTCTGAGCGCGAAAAAATATACGAGCTCTACGAAGAATTGAGTGGCGCACGCCTCACCACAAACATGGGCCGCATCGGCGGTTTTGAAAGAGATTTTAACCCGGTATTTCATCAAAAATTAAAATCTTTTCTGAAGACCTTCCCTAAGGCTTTTGAAGAGTTCGATAGCATGCTTGCCCGCAACCGCATTTTTATGGACCGCACCAAAGGTGCAGGCCCCATCTCTGCGGAGCGCGCACTCTCCTACTCTTTTTCTGGACCAAACCTCAGAGCCGCTGGTGTCGATTACGACGTGCGCGTCATGAGCCCATATTCCTCATACGAAGACTTTGATTTTATCATTCCAGTTGGCGTCAACGGAGACACCTACGACCGCTTTATGGTGCGCCAAGAAGAAATTCGTCAAAGTTTGCGTATCATTGAACAGGCTTACAACAACCTACCAGAAGGCGATTACAAAGCAGACCTTCCAGACTTCTATTTACCGCCAAAAGCAGATGTCTACAACAACATGGAAGCGCTCATCTACCATTTTAAAATTGTCATGGGAGAAACAGAATTACCGGTTGGCGAAGTTTATCATGCAGTAGAAGGTGGCAATGGCGAACTCGGATACTACCTTATTTCCGACGGTGGCAGAACGCCGTATCGCCTCCAATTTAGAAGACCTTGTTTTATTTATTACCAAGCATATCCAGAAATGATCAAAGGCATGCCGATTTCAGACGCCGTTCTGACACTCAGCAGCATCAATGTTATTGCCGGAGAACTAGACGCCTAATATGAAAGCAGATCACCCACAAGCCGTAAATGAGGCACCGATAGATTTCAGTGCCCACACCATGACCGAAATCAATCGTGTCATCGGCCTTTTCCCTGATGGAAAACAAAAAAGTGCTATCCTGAGTATCTTGCACCTTGTCCAAGATGAATTCGGATGGGTAAGCGTTGGCGCCATGAACCGCGTTGCTCAAATCCTCGGCATCGAACCAATCGAAGTCTACGAGGTAGCCACCTTTTATACCATGTTCCATCTTGACCCTGTTGGTAAAAATGTATTAGAAGTTTGTCGTACCGGACCTTGCCAATTAGTGGGTTCAGATGACCTCATTGCCTACATCGAAGAAAAACTCGACATCAAAGTGGGCGAAACCACCAAAGATGGTCTTTTTACGCTCAAAACAGTAGAATGCTTGGGCGCCTGTGGCTATGGCCCAATGCTCATGTGTAAATACCAGTTTTACGAGCGCCTTACCAAAGAAAAAGTGAACGAAATGCTCGACGCCATGCGCGCCGCTTCAAAATTATAACCAATGGCTAGAAAACTTTTGATCGAACACGCCGAAGTACCCGGTATTGCGGCTTACGACGTCTATCGCAAACACGGCGGCTATGCCTCTGTAGAAAAGGCACTCAAAACCATGAGTCCTGACGAAGTAGTTGAAGAAGTCAAAAAATCAGGTTTACGTGGCCGCGGTGGTGCTGGTTTCCCAACTGGCATGAAGTGGTCTTTTTTGGCAAAACCTGAAGGCATTGAGCGCCATCTTGTCTGTAACGCAGACGAATCAGAACCAGGCACCTTCAAGGACCGCTACCTCATGGAAAAGCTCCCACATTTGCTCATTGAAGGCATGATCACCTCGAGCTATGCACTCGGTGCGCGCCGCTCGTACATTTATATCCGCGGCGAATTCATGTATGTCTTGCGCATTCTAGAAAAAGCCATTGCAGAAGCTTATGCCAATGGCATGCTCGGAAAAAATATTTTAGGTTCGGGTTATGACCTCG
>CAZINO010000008.1:0-23988 GCA_964540625.1 uncultured Lishizhenia sp.
CACATCACAACCCTATCCTATCAAATTTATTCAGAGAAAGCAAAAATGGTTTAAACCACCTCATATTTCTTGTTACGTTTATACGTTTAAATCACTGTATGCAAGGCAAATTTTCGTAATTGAAGTTGATGAGTTTGAAAATAATTTTTTTGCAATAAAGTTCTATCCCAAACACTTGAGAAAAAGTATGGATAAATACAACATTATTACAAATAATGGCGATGTCATTAGAATCCTACTTACCTGTGCTACTTCAATTCCAAACATATTAGAACAAAATAAACTAGCTTCTTTTGGATTTGTTGGTTCAAGGACAATGTCAAAAAAAAATAGATCGTTTATTGAATCATATCATCAAAATAAAAGATATAGGATATATTCATCCTTGATTCAAGAGGTTATAGGAAATGAGCTCTTTGATCATTTTGAATTCGATATACTCAGTGGATACTTACTTTTAAACAAGACAAATAGCAACATGAAAAAATTAAAAATGAAAATTCTAACTATGATAAAGAATGAATTTCAATTCATGGATAATCTATAATTAAAAAACCCCACACAAGGCGGGGTTTAATAAGCTTCGAAATTAAGTTTTACTGCTTCACAAAAGAAACCTGCTGCTGCCCTACTCTGAGCATATAATTTCCTTTACGCAGTTCCTTCACTGAAATTTCTCCTTGAGATTTTCCTTTCTGAAGCAACTTCCCGTCAATGGAAAGCACTTCATATTCAAATTCCTTACTAGCAAGGCCTTCAATGTGAAGTACATCTTGCGCTGGGTTAGGGTAAAGTTTGAGGGAAGTAAGGGTGTTGGTTTGGATGCCTGTGAAGTCCAATTCAAGGTTTAAGGTAATTGTACTATCACAACCGTTGGCAGCCGTTAAAACTTGCGTATAAGTTCCGCTTTGAGTGTATGTCTGACCATTCAATGTATACGAGTCAATTGCGGTCTGATTGATAGTGCTTGATGCATTGTCTAATACCGTTACCAATACGGTGTCAGCACCAACACAGCCCAAAGAATCAGCTCCTGTCAATATATAACTACTCGTTTGATTTGGCGCAAACGGTACTCCATTCACAACACCATTATTCCATGAAAGAAAGTTACCGCCAGCTCCATTTAAAGTAACCTCAGTGCCTCTGCAAATTGTTTGGTCTTGGCCAGCATCAACTGTGGTAAAACCAACCTGCGCATGATACAAATCTTGTATCTCACATTCCGTCAAGGCTCGGTTCCAGATACCGATGTCGTCTAATGATCCAAAGAAACCACCCCAATTTCCAGAATTTCCAAATACTAATGGGGTATTAACATCTGGGTAGTAAAAACTAAAACTATTCGAAATAATTAAACTTCCATTTATAAATAACTTCCATAAACCTGAATTGTAAGTACCAACAATATGAGACCAATTTTCAGTACTCAAGGGTTGATTCGAAATTGCTCCGAAAACATTTGGTGCTGAAGTACTACTAAATTGTGCTCCTTCCCAATCTGCAATATGCCAATTAAAATCTTGTGCGCCATTTGGTCTCTTGCCCATCAAATGGGTTGTTGTGATACCAACATCTTTTTTAGCCCAGACGCTGACGGAAAATCCTTGATTCTGAGTAAAACCTAAACTACTAGCATGTGGAATTTCGATTTTACTATTACTAAAGTAGTATGCCATATTCTGTAGACCAAATCTATCTGTAGTCAACGTTGCCCCATTCACTGTTCCATTATTCCCATTACCGCTTTCATCATTCGCGTTGCCATTAAATGGCCACCAGCCGACGAGGCCGTTGGTTGGGACGTAGGATGGAACTTGAGCAAAACTAAGACCACCTATTAAAATAAAAACTAGGGTGAAGAGTTTTTTCATGTTGTTAATTTTAAATTACATAGTACAAATCTATCCATTTATTATGTATTTACATAATTTAAAAAAGAAAACAAATAACTTATGTTTTTACATAAATCTTTTGCAAACTAAAACTATGAACTTCGATGTATGTCATTACATACAGACGAGGTCCTCTTAAAGCTTATTGGTAAAAGGATTCAAGCGATTCGCAAAGAGCGAAATATGTCTTTAAGAGATGTGGCTTTTAAGATCGGAATGGAAACATCAAATCTGTCTGTTATTGAAAACGGGAGATCCAATCCTCAGGTATTGACGTACGCCAAAATTGCCTACGCTTTGGGGGTAGATTTAAAAGACTTCTTTGTTTTTGAACCTCCCTTTAACTACAAGGCTTTTGGCGAACAGCCGGCAAGTTATAGTCCAAGGAAGCACGTGAAGTAAAACACATCAAGTGGAATAAGTAGCGTTTGACTATAAATTCCAAACGATTCATCTGATTTTCCTTAATTTTACATCAAATCAATCACTATGAAAAAAACGCTTACATTTCTTTTCTTTAGTCTCGGCCTTGGTGTTTCGGCGCAAGGTTTAATAAACGGAGACTTCGAGCAAACGGCTACGGCTGTTCTACCTAACGTCGCCACCTCTTCTCCAGGCTGGGATCTCGGCTTGTATACCATGGAAACCAACCAACCGTTTGCAGGAACGCAATCGGCAAAACTGAGTACCATTTTTGATCCTGTGACCAACACCCTAATAAGTTGGGGTTCAGATACCATTCCTGGGCTACTCACGCAGGCAGTAAGTGGCAACTGGACCAATATTGGTGCCATGAATTTAACTTATGCCTACAAACAGCAAATTCAAAACGGCGACACCGCTTTGGTATATGCACAATTTGCCGATACCTTAACTGCCGATCCCAATGATGACGTAGTGCTTTATCAGGCATTTAATATTTACACCGGCAGCAGCGCTACTTGGAACAACGAAAGTTTAAGTTTTCAGCAAATTCCAGGTGCCACAGGAACAGCAAATCAATTGTTGATCATTGCTACTTCGTCCATGAGCGCAGTATTTGGAACAGGAAACGGCACCCCGGGCAGCACGATCTACCTAGATAACTTTGCTGTTTCCGGGATGAATAATTTGGCAGTCAACTCAAAACTGTTCACTCATGTCTATCCTAATCCGACTACAGGTATTTTAAACATTGAAGTGAGTGAAGGATTTGAATCGGTAGAAGTGTATAACTTAAATGGTAAACTTGAACTCAGAAGCTTTGATAACGTACTTGATTTGAATGAACTTCCGTCGGGAATGTATTTCTATGTAATTACAGCTTCAGGGCAGAAAATCAATGGCAAAATCCATAAGATCTAGCCTTTCATTCGTTAACTCCTTCAAACGCACAGCACCTGATGCTGTGCGTTTTTTTTTGCACAAAAAAAGCGCCCTTCTTTCGAAAAGCGCTTGAAGATGTGGTGTGATCCCGACAGGATTCGAACCTGTGGCCTACTGCTTAGAAGGCAGTTGCTCTATCCAGCTGAGCTACGGGACCGTTATAATCAAAAAAGGGGGATGATTGCTCATCCCCCTTGTCGGGGCGGCAGGATTCGAACCTGCGACCTCCTGGTCCCAAACCAGGCGCGATGACCGGACTACGCTACGCCCCGAACTAAAGTTCGATCGGTCTAAATTTGTGGCGGTGGGAGCGGGATTCGAACCCGCGGTACAGTTACCCGTACGACAGTTTAGCAAACTGTTGGTTTCAGCCTCTCACCCATCCCACCATGTGTTCAATGAACGGATGGCAAAAGTACAAAAACATTCCGTTTTTTAAAGCTTTTTTTCGATTTTTTTTATCCTTCGTAGGTAAATTCTCCGTGTGCACTCTGAATAGTGACTCTTTTGTGGTCCGCAGCTTCAACCCTTCCCACCACTTGTGCTGCGATACCAAACTGCTCAGAAATACGTATGATTTCTGGCGCAAGTTCCTCGCTTACATAGACTTCCATGCGGTGACCCATATTGAAAACCTTATACATTTCTTGCCATGGCGTCTTGGACTCGGCTTGGATCATTTTGAATAGTGGCGGTGTTTCAAATAGATTGTCCTTGATCACATGAAGGTTATCTATGAAGTGTAAAACCTTGGTTTGAGCCCCTCCAGAGCAGTGTACCATGCCGTGGATTTGATCATGATGCGCATCTAAAATAGCTTTGATAACTGGCGCATAGGTGCGCGTTGCCGACAAAACCAGTTTTCCGGCGTCTAGCGGACTTCCTTCAACTTTATCGGTAAGGCGTTTTGAGCCACTATAAACGAGATCTTTGGGTACAGAGCTATCATAAGTTTCTGGAAAATCCTCGGCTAATGAATGATGAAAGACGTCGTGGCGGGCGCTCGTAAGGCCATTAGAGCCCATTCCTCCGTTGTATTCCGTTTCATAGGTCGCTTGGCCAAAAGAAGCCAAGCCCACAATAACATCACCCGGACGAATGCCGTCATTGGAAATGACTTTGTTGCGCGGCATGCGGCAAACTACCGTTGAATCGACAATTATGGTGCGTACAAGGTCACCAACATCTGCGGTCTCGCCACCTGTTGAATAGATATCGATGCCGTAGCTGCGCAATTCTTCGAGAAGTTCTTCGGTGCCATTGATGATAGCAGCCAAGACTTCGCCTGGAATCAAAAGTTTGTTGCGTCCGATGGTACTCGATACCAATATGGGGCCAGTGGCTCCAACACAGAGTAGATCGTCGATGTTCATGATCAAGGCGTCTTGGGCAATGCCACGCCAAACAGAAAGGTCACCAGTTTGCTTCCAGTATGCATAAGCTAAAGATGACTTCGTGCCTGCGCCGTCGGCATGCATCACGACACAATAATTGGGGTCGCCGGTGAGGTAATCTGGAACCACCTTGCAAAAAGCCTTCGGAAATAAGCCTTTATCGAGCTTAGAAATGGCTTTGTGAACGTCTTCTTTTCCGGCAGAAACGCCGCGCTGTTGGTAACGGTTATCGGACATATTTTATTTATTTCATGCTACGTCGCTTTTTAATTGCTTCGTAGGCATCTTGAATTTGTTGGAATTTTTCTTTAGCTCCTTTGAGGTATTCTTCGCCCATGTGTGCCACTTTATCGGGGTGATGCGCCGCAGCCATTTTGCGATAGGCCTTTTTAACTTCGTCGTCGGTGGCTTTCTCATCAATGCCCAAGATTTTATAATCGGAATCGACATTGCGGTAGAACATATTGCGTAGACTCTCAAATTCGACCGCTGGTATGCCAAGCATAGTGGCAATTCTGGAGATCACGTTGAGTTCTGCGGTGCCGACATCGCCGTCTGCCTTGGCAATTCCAAACAGGTAGTGAACGAGCTGAACGCGTACCTCTTGGGTCATGCGCGAACGGATGTCATGGCAGATATCCTGCAAAGGAATACTCGGAGCATCTAAAAATTGCTTGAGCGTCTGCAGATGGGTGGCATTGAACTGTTTGCCAAACTGGGCAGAAAAGAAGTTCTTGACGTAATCGAGCTCGATGCGCAAAACTTTGCCGTCAGCTTTCATGACGGCAGCAGAAAGCGCCATGAGCATTGTTGGGAGGTCGTAACGCGAACTTTGTTGGCGGTAGAATTCAAACGGATCTTGGCCATAGCCCTGGCCAGCACCTGCTTGTCCATTTTTGGCCGTTTGTTGATACTGGTCGATAAGTGAGCCGATGGCAAAACCTAGAAAGGCCAGACCAATTTTTCGGGTCAAAAGGAGGGCGCCAATGCCCAAGATCCATTTATACAAAATCTAGAATTTAAGCGTAGTCAAAGCTAGTCATTTATGCAATATGTTCGATGTTGCGCTGGATGAAAGCATCCAAAGCGGCACCTTTTAACAAGCCTTGCGCAAGCATGGCGAGGTCAACTAATTGCTTGGTGCTTTCTGTTTGCGCCTCCGCTTCTTGACCCAATAGCTTAGCAATTGCCGGATGGTTGGCATTGACTGTTAGGTTAAACATTTCTGGGAAAGCGCCATAAAAACCTCCGCCACCACCTAGCTTTTGCTGTTCCATCATACGACGAATAAACTCTGGCTGCGTAATGATAATGGGCGCTTCTTGTTCGCTCATGCTTTCGAATTGCACCGTGAATTTTTCTTTGTTGACTTGGGCTTCAAAGAGTGGTTTGAGTTTTTCTTCGTCGTCTTTGGTAAGTTTAGACGGGATTTCATCTGTTTTTTGGATGAGTTTGTCTAAGCTGTCGGCATCGACGCGTGCAAAACTGATGTTTTCAAAGGTTTGCTCTAGTTTAGAGATCCAGTGTGGTGCAAGTGGGCCCTCTAGAACCAATACTTCATAACCGCGTTCTTTGGCCTTCTTGACAAAAGCATATTGTTCTTCGGTATCGTGGGTGTAAAGCAATACTGTTTTATTGTTTTTATCGGTTTGGAGGGGCTTGACCTTATCGATAAATTCTTGGATGGTAAATGCTTGGTTGTCTGTATTTTTAAATAAGCTGAATTCTTTGGCTTTTTCGGCAAATTTCTCTTCAGACAACATTCCGTATTGTACGAAAACTTGTAAATCGGGCCACTTGGCTTCGAAATCAGCGCGGTCTTTTTTGAACATTTCTGCCAGTTTATCGGCTACCTTTTTGGTGATGTGGGCAGAGATTTTCTTGACATTACCATCGCTTTGCAAATAAGAACGCGATACATTTAATGGAATATCTGGTGAATCGATGACGCCATGCAAAAGCGTTAAAAATTCTGGTACGATTTCAGCAACGCTGTCTGTGATGAATACTTGGTTGCTGTACAAGTTGATTTTATTGCGCTGCACTTCAACATTTTCCTTGATTTTTGGAAAATACAAAATGCCCGTAAGGTTGAAAGGATAATCTACATTCAAATGAATGTGAAAGAGCGGCTGCTCAAAAGTCATGGGATACAACTCTCTATAAAATTGGTCGTAGTCTTCTTGCTTGAGATCAACCGGGGCTTTGGTCCATGCGGGGCTCGGGTTATTGATTTGATTGGGCACCTCTATGGAAACGCGTTTGATATTTCCCTTTTCGTCTTTTTCGCCTTCCGGAGAATCGATGTAGTCTGTTTTGGTACCAAAAAAGACCGGGATCGGTAAAAACTTACAATATTTATCGAGGATACCCTGTATGCGTTGCTTTTCCAAGAACTCTGCCGACTCTTCAGTGATGTAAAGAACGATATCTGTTCCGCGGCTTTCTTTATCAATATCAATTAAAGTATACTCCGGGGAACCATTGCTCTCCCATTGAACCGCCTGAGCACCTTCATATCTTGCCAATGTTTTTATTTGGACTTTTTCTGCGACCATAAAAGCCGAATAAAAGCCCAAACCGAAGTGGCCGATGATCTGCTCAGCGCCTTCTTTGCCTTTGTATTTCTCCACAAATTCTTCGGCGCCAGAAAATGCAATCTGATTAATGTATTTATCAATTTCTTCGGCAGTCATACCGATACCGTTGTCTCGGATGGTAAGGGTTTTGGCTTCTTTATCTAACAAAACCTCTACTTTGAGCTCGCCGATTTCACCTTTAAACTCGCCATTTTTAGCCAAAACATTGAGTTTCTGAGAGGCATCTACGGCATTTGAAACCAATTCACGCAAGAAAATTTCGTGATCCGAGTAAAGGAATTTTTTGATAATCGGAAAAATGTTTTCCGTTTGAACATGAATTTGACCTGTTTTCATTGTATTTCGATTTTTATATACTTGCCTTTGACAATAAAAATGCCAAGCACGAAATACTGCCAATTTGACAAGCAACTGCGTTTTTTTTGTCAATTTTGCAGCATGAAATATGCTATCGTTACAGGTGCAAGTTCCGGCTTTGGTGCCGCCTCAGCAAAAACACTCCAAGATTTAGGTTACGGACTAGTGCTCTTGGCCCGCCGAACAGAGCGCTTGGAAGCGCTGCGCCAAGAACTCGACAAAACCCCAGTTTATACAGCAGCTTTAGACGTGCGTGACGAAGCAGCGGTCCGAACAGTGATCGCAAATTTACCAGCAGAAATTGCCAATAACATTTTCATTTTAATCAATAATGCTGGATTAGCCGTTGGGCGCGGGCCATTAGACACCGGCCTTGCTGACGATTGGAACCGCATGATAGACACCAATGTAAAAGGCTTATTGTACATGAGTCATGCTGTCATTCCATTACTCAAGAAGCATCCGTATAGTCACCTCATCAATATTTCATCCATTGCCGGAAAAGAAGTCTATGCAGGTGGCAATGTCTACTGCGCGAGCAAACACGCTGTTGATTCGCTCTCAAAAGCATTGCGTATCGATTTATTGCCCTATCAAATCAAAGTAAGTAATATTGCTCCTGGTGCGGCCCAAACCGAATTTTCATTGGTGCGTTTCAAAGGAGATGCGCAAACAGCTCAAAGTGTCTATGATGGTTTTGAAGCTTTAGTGGCTGAAGACATCGCGCAAACTGTAAGTTTTATCGTAACCCGACCACCTCATGTCAGTATCGCTGACATCACGATTATGCCGACAGCTCAAGCCAACGGCAGTCTTTTTCACAAACAATAAATCAATCAACACCCAACCTATGATTTCATTTCAATCTTACGACTTTCAAAATAAACGTGCGTTAGTCCGCGTAGACTTCAATGTTCCTTTAGATAAAACGACTGGTTTGGTTTCCGACGACAAACGCATTCGGGCGGCCTTGCCCACCTTGCGTCATATCCTAAACAATGGCGGAAGCGTGGTCTTGTTGTCACATTTTGGCAGACCTAAAAATGGTCCTGAAGCAATTTTTTCATTGGCACAAATTTGCGCTAAAGTAAGCGAGGTACTAGGCACTGAAGTACTATTTGCCGATGATTGTATAGGAGACAAGGCATTTGGTATGAGTGAAACTTTAAAACCCGGAATGGTCTTGTTATTAGAAAACGTTCGGTTTTATAAAGAAGAAACCGCAGGCGACCTCGCTTTTGCACAAAAATTAGCAGCTCACGGTGACTGCTACGTTAATGACGCATTTGGGGCAGCGCATCGCGCTCATGCAAGCACCACCCAATTAGCTTCCTTTTTTCCGAATGATAAAATGGCCGGGCTGCTCATGCAAGCAGAAATTGAAAATGCGCAAAAAGTCTTACTCGACGCAAAAAGACCATTCACAGCAATTGTTGGCGGGGCAAAAGTTTCTGATAAAGTACTCATTGTTGAAAATTTGCTTCAGTTAGCTGATCATATTATCATTGGCGGTGGCATGGCCTATACTTTTTTCAAGGCAATGGGCGGGCAAATAGGTTCTTCTTTGTGTGAAGACGAACGCATCGCTACATGTAAAGAAATTCTCGAGCGTGCCAAAACCAAAGGTGTTCACATCCACCTTCCCATCGACGCAGTAGCCGCCGACCACTTTGCTGCAGATGCCAATACGCAAATTGTCGACTCAGATTGCATTGAAGACGGCTGGATGGGATTGGATATTGGACCAAAAGCAAGAACAGCTTTTCAGGAAGTGCTCTTACAAAGCAAGACTATTTTGTGGAATGGGCCAATGGGAGTTTTTGAAATGCCCGCCTTTGAAAATGGCACCAAAGAAGTTGCCTTTGCTGTCGCAAATGCGACTAAAAATGGTGCATTTAGCCTCATTGGCGGCGGAGATAGTGCCGCGGCAGTTCAACAATTTGAGCTCAGTTCTGCGGTTAGTTATGTCAGCACTGGCGGTGGTGCACTGCTGGAATACTTTGAAGGGAAAACGCTTCCGGGTATGGCGGCTTTAGACGCTTAAAAGCGTTTAACGACGTCTACCAAGCGGTTGGAATAACCGGCTTCGTTGTCATACCAGCCTGCCACTTTAATAAGACCATTAAAAACGGTCGTGAGTCCAGCATCGAAAACAACGCTATGCGGGTTGCCAAGTACATCTACAGAAACTATTGGGTCTTCTGTATATTGCATAATTCCTTTCAAAGGACCTGCAGCAGCAGCCTTCATTGCCGCATTAATTTGAGCCACATCAATATCTGATTTGGTGACAAGCGTCATTTCTGTTACCGAACCATCTGAAACCGGAACTCGAAAACTACCACCAGTAATTTTACCTTTCAAATCTGGAAAAATTCTTGTAATGGCTTTTGCTGCACCCGTTGAGGTTGGAATGATGCTGTTTGCAGCAGCCCGTGCCCGACGTAAATCTTTGTGAGGTGCATCGTGCAAGCGTTGATCTGAGGTGTAGCTGTGTACGGTGGAAATATAAGCGACGTCGATATCCAAGATCTCTTTTAAGACGCTGACAATTGGTGCGGCGTTATTCGTGGTGCATGAAGCGTTGGAGATCACAGGACTAGACCAATCTATTTGATGATCATTGACACCCAACACAACGGACGGGATGTCTTCATCGTTGGCCGGTGCGCTGATAACGACATGTTTGGCACCGCCAACAAGGTGTTTGGAGGCTGTTTCACGCGTTAAGAACAATCCAGTAGATTCAACTACAACCTCAACGCCATACGCTGCCCAATTAATAAGTTCTGGATTGCGCTCACTGATGAAAACAATTTGTTTGCCATTCTCAAATTGAAGGGTATTTCCTTGGATTTCAAATGACAAACCGAAAGGCCCGTGGATGCTATCGTATTTCAATAAATGAGCGAGTGTTGCTACATCTGCTAAATCATTGACAAGCGCAACATTGACTCCAGGGTCTTGTAAAGCAATTCTTGTAAAACAACGACCAATTCGACCAAATCCGTTTACACCTACTGTTTTCATATTTTTAAGATTGTGACTGTTACAAAAATAACAATAAAAAAGAAAAAGTGTTCAAATGACACTTTGAACACTTTTCTTATTGATTTTCAATTATTTACTAATTAAATGTATAGGTGTTTCCATTGACGGTGACCGTAAAAGTCAGGTCACAGGTACCGCTACCGTAATCGATGATGCGCGTGGACAAACCGGATGGGGTGAGTTCGATGGTTCCACTTACCGGCCGGCCGCATCCGACATTGATCTGTAGCGGATTGGTAATGATGGCATTATAGCTATTGCCATTGGAATGGTCACCAGATGCAGAACCTGTAATTTGATATTGGTCGTCCCAGCGGTAAAGCGGGGTAGTAAAACCAGCCGACCAAGTGCGTACTCTCGATGAAATATAGCTCAGCGTTTCACCTGTAGGAAAAGTCGCAAAACCATCTACTTCGACATTAAAGTAGGGCTGGTTGCTGGCGTTTAAGCCCATGTTTTGAACGGTTCGGGTACCTTCAATATGAATGTCATTTACGTAGTAGTCAAGCGGAGTGTGGGTGAGAATTGTGCCTTGTGCTAAATACGGACCAGTAAAAGTAGTGACGATTTTACCGCGGCGGGTTTTGCCATCGTTGCAATCGCAATTGGCATTGCCCCAATCTACGGTAACGCTGTGCGGAGTAGAAAGGGTATCAAGTGTAATGATGACATTACAAGGTGTCTTGCTTAATATGGGTTTGTCACCTGGCTTAGTAAAAATGACTGCACCACTTTTGTAGTAAACCAGTTCGCCGGTCATGGCTTGATCCGAAATATTCGTCATTTCATCGAATGCGGCCTCAACTTTGGCACTTTGAATGCTCAAAATTTCACGGCTATTGCGCCATTTTTCACAAGACAAAATAGCGAGCGCAACAAAAGGAATAAAAAAGAACTTTCTCATGGTGTAAAATTTTTCCTATTGACGCAAAAAGCATTCCAAAAGTTGGAAGAAAGGCCAAAAGACCTTTTACCACTTTATTTTATTCTTGACGTTTGCTGGAATACCGTCTTTATGCAAATAAATATTGATGGTTTTGTACTTAAAGTAGGTTTCAGAAACGTAGAGGTAACCTTTTGGCAAATTGCTGGTACCCCAAGAGTTTTTGACTAAGAAGTAACGCGTGCCGTTTTGATCAGTATAGAGACCTACGATGTGCATGCCGTGGTCATCTGTAGTCGTTTTGTTGTCATAGCCTTTTTGACGCAATTCTGGTGTAATTGCCATTTCTTTCATGGGCTCTAAAAAGGCATTTGACTTGCGATCGGCACCGGCATCATTGAAACGCTTGTCGTCTTTACCCTGGACTTCTATCATGCTAGGGTCAGCCGGAACAATTGCTAGTCCGTTTTTAAAACTAAATCCTTTTTCGGAAACATCAGCACCCCATGCAATAGTATATCCATTTTTTAAGGCCGAAACGGTGACATCAAAGAGGTCATCCATGCTGACATTGTAGCTGGTACCCCAGGCCCAGTTGTCTGGAATTTCAAGCATGCACTCAGCATACATGGGATGATTGGTAAAAGAAGTCAATGAAACGTAGTTTTTCATGTCAAGCCCTAAAGAAGCTGCATAGGATTTAGGGGTGTAACGCTGGCCGTTGTACTCAAAGGTTTGAACGTCTTTTCCGATTCCCATGTCGAGCATGGAATTAAATTTGCGTTTCCAGTCGTCGGTAACGCCTTCCGGACTGCCCAATCGGGAAACGATATCTGTCATGATGGTATTGAGCTGATTGAACATTTCACCATGGTTGTATTTATCTGTTCCGTTCAAACCAGTATACACTTCATAAGGAACAATTCCAAACTTTTCGATAATGAGTGGCACGTCGTGAAAGGCGCCCCCCTCGCTAAAGTTGATTTTGCCATCCATACGGATATATTTTTCGGCTTTCAGTTCGTATGCCTTGCGCACCACGTACATTTCAGATAAAACAACAGGTGTTTTGGCGCCCAGTCTTTGGATTTCAGATTCAAAAAAACTAGTGCCGGAAAATGACCAACATGTGCCTGTTTGCCCTTGACTTTGAACTGGCGTTGCATCGAGGTGAACGACTTTTTTAAATTGATACTTGCTGCCTTCAACATTGGTTGTTTGGGCAAATAGCATAGAAGTACTGATCCCGATGGATAGTAGAAAGCTGAATGTTTTATTCATGATTATTTTTAGTTTTTGAATACCCAGCCTTGAAGACCACGAGCAGTGGCTTTTTGCTGAATGAGTTGGAGTTCTGAAAGGTCATTGGCACCACCTGCACTTACCTTGGTAAGTGGTCCATTTTCAAGTAATAACGCATTAAAACCATCTCGTTGCAATTTGCGCTGAAGGTTTTGCGCGTTTTGTAAATTGGAGAAACAGCCTACGATAAAATGAAAAGGGGCACTTGCAACGATTTGCGGTGCTGGCGTGTTTGTGTTGGTTTGTGGCTTTTTGGGAAGAGCTGGTACGCGCACGTTTAAGGTGAAGCCGGGTTGCCATTCGTAAGCTTCGATGTGTGCGCTTGAAGCGAACTTAAAATGAAGGCGCGACTTTTCACTTTCAGTTTTGGCCGCTTTGTCAAATGTCTTTTTTTGATAGCTCGGCTTTTGAGCGGGCTCAAACGGATTAAAATCATTGAGGCTAATTAGGCCAGACTGAAGGGCTGTTGTTTGCGTCGGTATCCAGAAAGAATAGAAACCAAGCGGCAAAAGACAGGCTGCTGCGGCTACCTTAACCCAACTAATTTGGCGAACTGGTTTTTCGTGAAGGCTAATTACAGGTTTTTCTGTACTGACCTCTATTGGTTGTGGTACAAAATTGAGTTTTCCAAGGCCATAAGAGGACAATAACAAATTGAAAAAGCGATCTTGTTCAAAAAGAAGTTGGCCATCTGGTTGACGAGAAAAGGTACCTAATTTCGGAAATTGAACAGATTGACCACCGAGTAGTTGTCTTTGGAGTTGGTCTGTGTAGGCTTGGAGTTGGTTTTTGGCTTCTTCGTAGTATAAGCCGTTCTGACGCGAGATTTCAGCTAATAATAAGCCGTCGTCCGCTAAAAGGAAACGGTTAAACAACAATGCTTTTTTGGGTGGCGAGATCAGGCCGTTTTGAAGGTCTAACTCTGCGGCAACTTGTTTGGCTACAAAACCACCAAAACCTGGTACAACAACGCAATTATGGCGTAGGAGCAATTGTATGATGATGTCTTCGAAACCCTGCATTTAACAAACTTACGAAAGTCTGTGCAGATTACAAAAAAGGCAGTACTTTTTCTACATCGGCTGGTACATCTATGTTTGGGGTCTCGATAGGAGAGCACACCAATCGAATTTGATAGCCATAATAAAGCCATCGTAGCTGCTCTAAAGACTCAGCTTGTTCCAATGCACAGGGCTGCAGTTGTGCCAAATCCAGGAGTGTTTTGGCACGGTAAGCGTATAAGCCAATATGTCGCAACCAAGGAAATTGAGGATCTTTGGCATAATGCATATTGGGTAACGGACTTCGAGAGAAATAAATGGCGTTTTGACGGGCGTCAGCAATGACTTTTATCCGATTTATATTTTGGAGGTCAGCGTGGGTAACTTCAGGATTGACGATTGTTGCAATTTGCACCTCTTGATCTTGAAACGCTTCCAATAATTGATCGAGTTGTTCAGCGGCAACAAGGGGTTCATCTCCTTGAATGTTGATCACGACGTCGTGATCAGGAAAATGCGAAAGGACTTCTGCACAGCGGTCTGTGCCTGTCAGATGTGAGGTTTGGGTCATTAGGACACGGCCGCCGAAACGCTGCACTTCATCGAAAATGCGTTGGTCGTCGGTGGCGACAACGAGGGTATCTAGCAAGGTGGCTTTGAGCGCTCCTTCGTAGACACGCTGTATCATTGACTTTCCTTTGAGATCAATAAGTGGCTTGCCGGGAAAACGACTGGAGGCAAAACGAGCGGGTATGATACCTAAAACATTCATTAAAAATGAGCTTGTATTTGGATGATAAAATTTCTGGGCGCTTGGATATCTCCTGGGCGCGAAGTGACTTCAGCATTGAAGAGGTTATTGACAATAAAAGACAAGCGATAGTTTTCTTTGAGTGTGTAGGCCAGGCGCGCATCAAAAACCAAATTGCCACGGTTAAATTGCTGACGGTAAGCCTTTAGGCCAGGCAAAATATAAACCGCAGAGGTTAAAGATGGGTCGAGGTCTTCTTCAAAGACACGATCGATGTTGCGCATAAAGCTGTTGTAACGCATGGAGGCACCAAAACTCCAATTTGAATAGTTGGCTTCGATATCTGCTTTTGCCAAATGCTTAAATCTATACTTGAGCATATTGGTGGTGGTATCCGAAAAATTAGCGATATATTGAGGATTGCTATTTAAAGAAATCGGATTCATGTATGTATAGCCAATGAGTGAAATCAGTTCAACCTTACCTAATTGGCCCGAAGAGTTAAAAGAGAGGTCAAGACCTGAAATACGCGCTTTTTCAGCATTTTGAGCCTGAAAACCTACCCAATCAGAAACGTTGTAGGCACCGCTGGTCAAAAATTCGATGTCTTCAGGTGAAGGATTGAGCGGATTGAGCGGTTGCTGGGTAATGGGATTGTAATAGATGAAAGAAAATTCCATCATGTTGCTATACTGGTTGATAAAAAAAGCAGCGTCCAGCATGGCTTTCCAGTTGCCAATTTTAAAACCTTGTTTGATGCCAATTTCACCAGCCCACCCAATTTCGGGCTTTAGAGCAGGGTTTGGAAAAATATTGAGTGCACCAACTGAGGTTTGAGTAAAACGTTCTGCCACACTTGGATAACGTATACCTTGACCAAGACTTGCGCGCAAGTGCGTGAAGGGCTTGAGCGCATAGTGCAGGCCCGTGCGTACGACGGGGTAAACTGGAACCGTGAGTTTGTTTTTACCTGGCAATTGAAATTGAGAATCTGG
Source organism: uncultured Lishizhenia sp. (assembly GCA_964540625.1). Classification (GTDB taxonomy): domain Bacteria; phylum Bacteroidota; class Bacteroidia; order Flavobacteriales_D; family Crocinitomicaceae; genus UBA952. Next base: position 15,595 of record CAZINO010000008.1, read on the forward strand.
TGGGTTGTTGTCCATTTCAAAGTACTCAAGACGCAAACCCGCACTGAGGTCTAATTTGTTTTTGTGGTATTCCAATTGAGAATATGCGGCATAGTTCTCAGACTGATGATTGCCAAAAAGTTGTGAAGTGACCACATTTTGAATGGCTGTTAGGCCTGAACTTAGTGTGCTACCCGCTCCGAATTTGTGTTGAAAGGTGTAATCTGCATAATAAATGGTGGCCGCGTTGCTCTGACTTGCATTGCTCAAGTTCTCGTTTGAAACCCAATAAAGTCTGGTCTTTAGTGAATGGACATTGTTGTGTTGGTCAATATATTTGGCGTAAGGGTCAATGAACAACCTTTGACCAAAATTATAGCTAAGTGTTGAGGCGCCAGCGGTAGTGTCGCCGTAGCCACTTGGTGTATAGCCCAAAGAATCATTTTGCCAAATTAAAAAACTACCGGTTTTCTGTACCTGAAAATTATAACCTAACCCCGCCTTAAGGCGCTTATCCAAGATGGCTTTGGCATAAAGCGTACCCGATACTCTTGCACGGTACTCAGATTCACCAATGCGATAACCGTCGTTGTGGAAGCCGGTAGTGGATAGCGTATAACCAAAGCGCTTTTTGAGTTGACTATGAAAAACCTCTAGTTGTTGGTTCATTGGTGGAACCTCCCACCATTTGAGCGAACTACGGCGCGGCGCACCGTAAATTCCATATTGCATTTTTACTTTCGTTACGGGTTCGAGTGTAGGCTCTTTTTCGGCTAGGGCTATGACGCCATTGAGCGCGCCGCTGCCATAAAGCACAGAAGCCGCCCCTTTCATGACTTCTACTTGACTGGCTTGTTCCATGGGGATAGCGTTCCATTGGGTGTCTCCGGCGTAGCCGGAAAGTAAAGGCATGCCATTCCATAGCAACAACACACGGCTCCCGGTGCCATAGGCAAAGCCGGAGCCACCACGAATAGAGACTTGACCGTCCATGGTGTATACGCCAGGTGTTTGATCCACAGCTTGCTCTAGGTCGGTGATGCCTTTGTTGTCGATGAGTTGTGGCCGTAAGATTTCCATGGAAACTGGTATTTCTTCAATGGCTTGGCGCCTCTTTCCAGCAACAACGACTGTTTTTTGATCCTTGATTTGAGGATTCAATGGAACTTGTAACACGCTATTTCCTGGTTCGGTAAGGCGGATGGTAGTGGGTTGGTAAAAAGGTGCTTTTACGACAAACTCGAAAGGATAAGCATCGGGTTTTAGAGAAAGTTCGCCGTTCTTACTCTTGATTGGAGCAGCACCTTTGACATAGATGGAGGCGTCTTCAACGCGCGAATTGGTTTGCGCATCTAAGACCTCGATTTGGATATTTTGAGCCAATAAAATGGGCGCTGGAATCAGAAAAAGGAATAAAAGTAAACGCATAAATAGTAGCTTGGTTAGGGCGAATTTAAATCTTTTCACGGACTTTGTTGTCCGTATTTTTACAGGTCATATTGCAATTGCACCATAAAGTTGCGCGGCGCTTGAATGGCTCCTGGCCTACTTACATATTCGGCATTGGTGAGGTTATTTATAATAAAATTAAATTTCAATTCCTTTGAAAACGTATAATTCAAACGAATATCAAAAACGGGCACTCCCCTATTGAAAATTGCCCTGTAATGATCCATTCCAACCAAGATTTCTGTTCCAAGAATACCATCCTCAAAGGCAATATCAATGTTGCGCATAAACGAATTGTAGCGACCAGAAAAACCAATTCCGTATTTTTTATAATTGAACTCAATGTCTGCCTTCGCAAGGTGTTTGAAACGGTATTTAAGCATAGAACTTGTGGTATCAGAGAAGGTAGCAACATAGGATGGGTCCGAATTGAGACTGACCGGATTCATGTAGGTATAGCCCAATAAGCTCAGGATTTCAAGTTCGCCAATATGACCTGAACTACTCATTGAGAATTCTATACCTGTGATGCGCGCGCGCTCTGCATTTTGAGCTTGAAAACCAACCCAGTTATACAAATAGTTAATCGCGTTTGGGTTTGTTGTTTGCAAAAATGCCATGGTGTCAGGTTTAAATACACCAAAAGCAAATTCAGTCATATTGCTATACGAATTGACAAAGCCGGCAACATCAACCATTGCTTTCCAATCCCCGATACGCACAATTTGTTTGAGGCCTAATTCAGCAGCCCAACCGCGCTCAGCCTGAAGATTGGGATTCTGAAAAATACGAAGTCCGCCTACACTTGTGGAAATATAACGCTCAGCAACAGCCGGAAAGCGAATACCTTGCCCTATAGAGGCCCTCAAATGTGTTGCTTTTGCAAGTTCATAATGGCTTCCTATTCGTAAGATTGGATAAACAGGAAGTTGAAGCGGCCCCCAATCAAAAATGGTCTCAGGAGTTGCTTTGTTGAGTTGGCAATATTCCAAGCGAAGTCCGGCCTGAATATCAAACTTGCCTTTTGACCAATCAGTTTGTTGATATGCAGAAAAGTTTTTACTTAAATGATTGCCAAAAATATAACTGGTAACCTGACTGACATTTGAAGTGGCTCCGAAGGCCAATTGGAAATTCTTTATTTTTTTTGTTGCCTGATAATCTGCATAATAAAGCTGACCGAGTGAGGCATCGACATATACAAGGCCATTGCCAGTAGTAGTAAGATAATAGCGCGTTCGCAAGGCATGTTTGGTTTTATGCTTGGACACGAATAGCAAATAGGGGTCAACACTCAAGCGTACCGCACGTTGTTCGCTGAGTGTGTTGGGCAACGCCTGGTAGCCCATGGAATCGTTGCGCCACAATATAAAAACACCTTCTTCCTGAGCCTGTACATGAAATGACAAACCCGCTTTGAGTTGTGGTACTTTTGTCGAAAAATAGGTATATGTGCCATGAATCCGAGCGCGCAATTCGTGATCGCCTTCGCGGTAGCCTTTGTCCCGAAAGGCATTCACCCCAAGCGTTAATGCATGATTGTTTTTGCGTTTGGCTGCATACACATCAATGAGCTCAAATGTAGGTGGCGCACCCCACCATTTCATACTGGCACGTCTTGGAGAACCATAAATACCGCTTTGAACTTTAACCGAAAGTGCACCATCTAAAGGCGCATCTTTTTCGTTCATGGCAATGATGCCATTAAGGGCGCCGCTACCAAACAAGACAGAAGAAGCGCCTTTGATGATTTCGATTTGAGCGGCATGTTCCATCGGAATCGCATTCCATTTGACATCGCCAATATCAGGCGAAAGCATTGGAACGCCATTCCAAACCAACAACACCCTGCTTCCGGCACCATAAGCATAACCACCACCACCACGAATCGAAACTTGACCATCCATTGTAAAAACCCCTGGGCTTTGACCAACGGCCTGCTCTAGATTTGAAAAACCCTTATTTGCAATGAGTTCTGGCCGAAGTACTTCCATCGAAATATTGACTTGCTCTATGTTTTTTTCAAAGCGCGCTGCACTCACTACAACTCCTTTTTCGTCTTTGATTTTGATTTTTATGGAGTCTTTTGTGAGGTCTTGCGCAAAAAAGAACTGTGTGAAAAAAATGAAGAAGAATGTCGTAAATATTACTGAATGCATTGCAAATGGTTCGGTCTAACTTTATCCGAAGCTAAGAAAAATTATGAAAAACAAAGACCATCTCTATCAAATTGCCTTCACGCAGCTCCACGGAATAGGCCCTATTCGGGCACGCCGTCTGCTCAAATTACTCGCGCATCCAAAAGATTTTTTTGATTTGAATCTCAATGTATTGCATCAATTGACAAGTATCCCAATTGCACAACTAGAAAAAACAGATCGGTCTGGTGCGCTGCTTAGGGCAAAATCTCAGCTTCCATATTTAGAAAATGAACAACTGAGTTATCATTTTATCACCGATCCGAGCTACCCTGAAAAATTAAGACATTGCCCGGATGCGCCACTTGGCATTTTTTACAGAGGGCATACCATCGATTGGCAAAAGAAACGAAGCATCGCGGTAGTAGGAACGCGTCAGCAAACCGATTACGGCTTTCATCTCATAAAAGATTTCATTTCCGAGCTGCCCAAAGATATCATTGTATACAGTGGCTTGGCCCAAGGTGTAGATGCCTGTGTCCATGAACAATGTTTATTACAAGGAATACAAACCATTGGGGTTCTCGGCCACGGCATCGATCGCATTTATCCGGTTGCAAATAGAAAACTTGCCCTAACCATGTTAGAAACAGGTGGTTTGCTGTCAGAATTTTTAATCGGCACCAAACCCGACCGCATGCATTTCCCGATGCGCAACAGAATCATTGCCGGTTTAGCCGATGCGGTGGTTGTCATCGAAAGCAAGAGAAATGGAGGTTCATTAATTACCGCTGCTCTCGCAAATGACTACAACCGCGAAGTTTTTGCTTTTCCTGGGCCAATTCACCACTTGCAATCCGAAGGCTGTCATGACCTCATCAAAAATCAACAGGCACATTTGCTCACTAAAACGACTCAATTAATGCAAACCATGAACTGGACTGCGCATTCCCAAAACGCAAATAATTCAGATTTACAGCGGTACTCCCCGCTTCAAATTGAGTTATTAAATCAGTTTAAAATCAAGAATCAATGGGCCATAGATGAGCTCGTACTTGCACTGAACAAACCAGTAGCCCTTTTGAGTAGCAACCTATTTGAACTAGAATTAGTTGGCGCATTAGAAAATTTCGGTGCAAATAGATACAGATTGCCTTTGTAGTTCGTAAAAGCTCCTTAACTTTGCAGCAGTTCATTAAAATAAACTTATACAGAAAGGTGGAGGGACAGGCCCTATGAAACCTTGGCAACCTCACAGTTTTGTAAAGGTGCCAAATCCGATCCCTACTGGGAAAAGATAAGTTGAAACGCGCTGTTTCTACCTTTCGCCAAGCAAATTATGACCAACAGCGCATTAAATCAAGCCATTCAACAACGCATTCTCGTCCTGGACGGCGCCATGGGAACCATGATCCAACGGCATAAACTCGAAGAATTTGACTTTCGAGAAGGTGCCTTTGAAGACCATCCTTTACCGCTCAAAGGCAACAACGACCTGCTCTCCATCACCAGACCAGACATCATAAAAGAAATTCACAGAGCATACCTTCAGGCGGGTGCCGACATCATCGAGACCAATACATTTTCCGGCACAACCATTGCCCAAGCAGATTATCAACTCGAGGACGCCGTTTACCAAATCAATTATCAAGGTGCCAAAATTGCCAAAGAAGTTACTTTAGAATTTACAGATCGACCTCGTTTTGTAGCGGGCTCCATTGGCCCAACAAACCGCACGGCTTCTATTTCTCCTGATGTAAACGACCCTGGTTTTCGGGCAGTTAGTTTTGACGACCTCGTTGAGGCATACGCATTTCAGATCGAGGCGCTCATTGATGGAGGCGTCGATATTCTACTCATAGAAACCGTATTTGACACACTGAATGCCAAAGCTGCACTATATGCGTGTGAACAAGTATTTGAAAAACGCGGTACGCAATTACCCATTATGGTTTCCGGTACCATTACAGATCAATCGGGCCGAACACTCACTGGGCAAACAACAGAAGCATTTTTGATATCGCTTTCCCATATGCCCCTCCTGAGCATTGGTCTCAATTGTGCACTCGGTGCTTCCATGATGCGTCCATACTTGCAGGTCCTGCATCAAAAAGCGCCTTTTGCTGTAAGTGCACATCCGAATGCTGGCTTGCCAAATGAGTTCGGACTTTACGATGAAAGCCCGGCGGCAATGGCCGCACAAATTGAACAATTTTTGCAAGAAGGGTTGGTCAATGTCATTGGAGGCTGCTGTGGTACCACACCTGAACACATCGCAGCAATTGCAGCAGTTGCCTCAAAGTATTCACCCAGAAAATGGAATCATTAACATGCTAAAATTAGCAGGTCTAGAGGCGCTTGTCCTCAATGAAAACAGCAATTTTGTCAACATTGGGGAACGCACCAATGTCACTGGTTCTCGCGCGTTTTTGCGCATGATCAAAGATGGAGATTACGAAGCTGCGCTGGCCGTTGCGCGCGAACAAGTTGAGGGCGGTGCACAAATTTTAGATGTCAATATGGATGAAGGCATGATCGACGGCAAGGCCGCCATGGTGCGCTTCCTGAATTTACTCGCAGCCGAACCTGACATTGCACGCATTCCTATAATGATCGATTCATCGAAATGGGAAATCATCCACGCGGGGCTCAAATGCCTCCAAGGCAAAGGCATTGTGAACTCTATTTCTTTAAAAGAAGGAGAAGCAATATTCATTGCCCAAGCCAAAGAAATCAGAAGATTTGGTGCAGCGGTAATTGTCATGGCCTTCGATGAAAACGGACAAGCTGATTCCTATGCGCGCCGAATCGAAATTTGCGAGCGGTCGTATCGGATTTTAGTGGATCAAGTTGGTTTTCCAAAAGACGACATCATCTTTGATCCCAATATTTTTCCGGTAGCTACCGGAATGGAAGAACACGCCAATAATGCCGTTGATTTCTTCCAAGCGACCAGATGGATACGCCAAAATTTACCAGGCGCACACGTCAGTGGCGGTGTTTCTAACGTTTCTTTCTCTTTCAGAGGTAACAACAAAGTGCGAGAAGCCATGCACGCTGCGTTCTTGTTTCATGCAACGGCTCACGGCATGGACATGGGGATTGTCAATCCCAGTATGCTCGAAGTTTACTCTGAAATTGATCCAGAATTACTGTTGCGCGTAGAAGATGTTTTGCTCAATCGCAGACCAGACGCCACCGAACGCCTTCTCGAATTTGCTGAAACAGTCAAGGGAGAAGTCAAACAACAGACTGCTGATCTCGCATGGCGTCAACAAAGCGTAGAAAAGCGCCTGGCGCATGCTTTGATTAAAGGCATTGTCGAATTTATTGAAGAAGATGTCGAGCAAGCGCGCCAAAACGTAGAACGACCTATTCAAGTCATCGAAGGCCCGCTCATGGACGGCATGAATCAGGTCGGTGACCTATTTGGCAGTGGGCAAATGTTTTTACCACAGGTGGTAAAGTCGGCGCGGGTCATGAAAAAAGCAGTAGCTTATCTACTTCCTTATATAGAGGCTGAAAAAGACGGCAAACAGGAAGCCGCAGGTAAAATCTTATTGGCCACCGTGAAAGGTGATGTCCACGACATCGGAAAAAATATTGTTGGGGTGGTTTTAGCCTGCAATAACTACGAAATCATTGATCTCGGGGTCATGGTTGCACCTCAAGTAATTATCCAGACTGCTATTGAACAAAATGTAGATGCGGTTGGCTTGAGTGGCCTTATTACGCCATCGCTCGATGAAATGGTTCATTTAGCCAAAGAAATGGAACGCGCCGGATTGCGCATTCCACTTTTAATCGGTGGAGCCACCACCTCAAAAGTCCATACGGCTGTAAAAATTGAAGAACATTACCCTTCTGGAGCTGTCATTCACGTACTCGATGCTTCGCGTTCTGTAACTGTGGTGGAGAGTTTACTGGGTGCCAAAAAAACCGATTTTCTCAGTACACTACGCGCTGATTACCAAAAAATCAGGACGCACCATGCCAAACACCAGGCGGCCAAAGAACTACTTTCTTTAGAACAAGCACGAGCCAACCGCCTTCAACTTGATTTCAATGCGCAAACCATTGCGACACCAAATCAACTCGGCGTTCAAATGCATTCGCCACGAATTGAAGAACTCATTCCTTACATCGATTGGACACCTTTTTTCCAAACTTGGGACCTACATGGAAAGTATCCACAAATTTTAAATGATGAATTGGTAGGTGATGCAGCTCGAAAAGTATTTCAAGATGCCCAAGCTTTACTTGCTCAGATCACCGAAGAACGCATCATTGAGTGCAAAGGTTTGAGCGGTATTTTTCCGGCAAATGCCGATGGAGACGATATCCAAATTTACGAACCGAACTCAAAAAACCTCCTTTACACACAATTGACGCTTCGGCAACAAACAAAAAAAGTGGCGGGGCAGCCCAACCTTGCTCTTGCTGATTTTATTGCCCCAAAAACACAACAAATTCAAGATTATATCGGGGCGTTTGTGGTCACGGCCGGCATCGGGATAGAACATTACATTGCACAATTTGAAGCCAAACACGACGACTACAACTCCATAATGATCAAAGCGCTTTGCGACCGACTCGCCGAAGCATTTGCCGAGTACCTCCATGCCGAGGTTCGACAAAAAACGTGGGGTTATGCAGCCAATGAGCAACTCGAAAACGAGGCACTTATTGCAGAACAATACCGCGGTATCAGGCCGGCTCCTGGCTACCCCGCATGCCCAGACCACCAAGAGAAAATCGGAATTTTTAAACTCCTCGATGCAACCAATCAAATAGGTGTTTCTTTGACCGAATCGCTGGCGATGTGGCC
>CAZINO010000008.1:23998-41563 GCA_964540625.1 uncultured Lishizhenia sp.
AGCGGTTGGTATTTTGCGCATCCTGACGCCAAATATTTTGGTCTTGGAAAGATTACCCAAGAACAACTTGAAGACGTCGCTGTGCGCAAAGGAAAGGATGTAGCTGAAATCGAACGTTGGTACAGTTCAATTCTGCTCTAAACTAACTTGGGTTCGCCTCAAACCAAGTATCGATGTGTTGAGCTGCTTGTGTGGCTGCCTGCACCGCGAGTTCATCGCAGCGCTCGTTTTGTGGGTGCCCGGCATGTCCTTTAACCCAAACAAATTCTAGGTTAAAATGAGGATGCAAGGCAAGGTAGCGCTGCCATAAATCGGGATTTTTTTTATCCTTGAAGCCTTTTTTTGCCCAACCAAAAACCCAACCTTTGGTGATCGAATCAATGACATATTTAGAATCTGAGTGAATCACGACTGTGAAATTTCGGTTTTTAATGTGTTCGAGCGCCACAATAACCGCCAACAGTTCCATTCGATTGTTAGTGGTGCGTCGAAATCCCTGACTGAGCTCCATTTGTTTGGCACCAAAAGACAAAATGACCCCAAAACCTCCTGGGCCCGGATTACCTCTTGATGAGCCATCTGTATAAACCATGATTTTTTGCGCTGTCATTTCTTTAATCTTTCAGGATTTTGCGACAAAAATGAGGTCCAAGAGTCTCCTTTTGTTTTGTTGTGTTCTCCGATTCCTTTCGAAAAATGATGGCAAACCGCTACCGCTAAACCATCGGTGGCATCTAAATATTTAGGCATTTCTGGAAAGTTCAGCAATTTTTGGAGCATGGCAGCTACTTGTTCTTTGGAGGCACTACCGCTTCCAGTAATTGCTTGTTTGACCCGACGCGGAGAATATTCTTCGAAAGGCATGTTGTGATTGAGTGCCGAAGCGATGGCGACACCCTGAGCGCGCCCTAACTTGAGCATTGATTGTACGTTTTTGCCAAAGAATGGCGCTTCAATGGCCATTTCATCTGGTTTGTATTCCTGAATTATTCCATTGAGCCGCTCGAGAATACGCTTTAGTTTGTCTGGGTGCGTCGGGAGTTTGTGTAATTGAATGACGCCAAAGTTGACCAACTTGAGTTGGTTTTTCTGCACATGAATGAGCCCATACCCCATGACGGTGGTTCCTGGATCGATGCCTAAAATGATTTTGTCGTGACTCATTCTAATGTAAAACTACACACTATTGACTTTGCATGCTCAAAAAATCTTGTATCTTTGCACTCCCCGGGTGATTAGCTCAGTTGGTTTAGAGCACTACCTTGACAGGGTAGGGGTCACTGGTTCGAATCCAGTATCACTCACACAAACCTGACCATCGTGTCAGGTTTTTTTTTGCTTTCTTTTTTAGGCTTGGCTTGCCGATGAAATATTGAATTCATCTACCAACGCCTCGCCTTGTAAACGCAAGAAGAGCTGAATAAGCGCCACGACATCTTTCTCGCAGTAAATCATGATCCGTTCTAAATCTTGTTCTTCATAGTAGACACGAGCAACGTCGGCACCAGAAATATCATCTTTGGGTGTTGGAATGCCCATTACATGGCAGAGCAATGACAAAGAGGTAAATGTCTTGTAGTCGCCAAACTTCCAGAGTTCCATGGTGTCAATATGATTGATCTCCCAGGGCTTTTTACCTGAAATCTGTAAGATATTTGGCAAAGCAATACCATTGATAAGCATCCGACGGCAGATATAAGGAATATCAAATTCTTTACTGTTGTGTCCGCAGAGCACATGAAACTGCGTGTTGTAATGATCGTCTAGCAGCTGTTTAAACTGACGCAGCAGCGTTTCTTCATCGTCGTGGTAAAACGACTTCAGTCGAATGGTTTTTTCAAGGGAGTTTTCTCGGAGCATGCCGACGGAAATGCATACAATTTTGCCAAATTCGGCTAAAATGCCTCCCCTTTCATTGAAAAGTTGCTCGATGGTTTTCTCAGGACTGATTTGAAAACGGTTTTTGGCCTCAAATAACAATTTTGACTTTTCGTCGAGTTCTTCATAGGTGTAGACCTGTGGAACGGTTTCAATATCCAAAAAAAGGATCTTTTCGAACTGGAGTTGTTTGTTCATAGCGGAAAAATACAAAGTAAAAGATTGTCAATCGCTTTAAAAACGTGAAATTTGTAAAAGCATTATGGCCGAACAACTTTTTTTTACTTCTACCGATAAATCAACGCGCTACGCTGAGCTCCGACCTCAACTCGAGGCCTTAATCGGCTCGGAGCAAGACCCGATTGCCAATATGGCTAATATTTGCGCAGCGCTCAAAGCGGCCTTTGATTGGTTTTGGATTGGTTTTTATGTTGTGCGAGGCAACGAACTCGTGCTAGGCCCATTTCAAGGCCCTATTGCTTGTTCGCGTATTGGATTTGGCAAAGGTGTCTGTGGAACTGCTTGGCAAACAAAACAAACACAATTAGTACCAGATGTAGCGGCTTTTCCTGGTCATATTGCTTGCAGTGCACTCTCCAAGAGTGAACTTGTGGTTCCTATCTTTAAAGAAAAACAAGTATGGGGAGTGCTCGATATCGATAGCTCGGATCTAGCAACTTTTGACGCCACCGACCAAAAAGAAATCGAAAAACTCATGACATGGTTCGCTGGGCTATTGTGAGCATATTGCTTTTGTGCGCCTGCGCACAAGTTGGTACCATCACCGGCGGAGAAACAGACACAACGCCACCAAGGGTTTTGCGTCAAACTATTTCCGACAAACAATGCAATGTCAATGCACAAGAACAATTTTTGATTTTTGATGAATTCATTAAATTAGACCAAGCCCAGCAGCGCATTACGCTCATGCCTGCAGACAGCCGTTTGCAATTTGAAACCAAAGGCAAAAACTTACGCATCTCTTTTTTAGATCCGCTTCAGGCAAATACCACTTACACACTCACCAGTAATGGCGGAATCAAAGACCTCACTGAAGGGAACGACTCTTTAATGACTTGGCGCTTTTCAACGGGGCAAACACTCGATTCATTAGAACTAATGGCACAAGCAAGAGAATGCCTGCCAAGCAACAAGCAAACTTCCATTCAGTTGGCGCTTTACGTTTCTGACACCAGTAAAGTACCGCGTTACCTTGGTCGCTTTGATGCCAAAGGTCAGCTTTATTTAAAAGGATTGAAGGAAGGCGCCTATTTTGCCAAAGCATTTATCGATGAAGATCAAGATGGTTCCTGCGCGGCAAAAGAGAGCCAGGACCAATTTTTTGCTCCTATCTTACTCAATGCGGCGTTCAATGACACCCTATCTTTCGTGCTGTCAAAGCCAAAAAACAAAATAGCGAATTCCACTGACTTGAAGCAAACCAACCCGAGCCTTGCTGATACGAGCCAGACTAAAGTTGCACTTAGTTCGCTTCTTTTGGAATTTGACTCCATTCAACAAGATTTACTCGTGGCGCTTTATTTAGGAGAGTCACTTCAGCGAAAAATAAAAGTAGAAGCCAATTTGCTGACCATTGAAAATTTAGAAGCAGGGCTCTACGAATTGCGTTTGATCAACGACCTCAATCAGAATCAGGAATGGGACGCCATAGATCTCGAGGCCAAAACCAGATGCGAACCATTATTTATTTATCCCGAAAAAATTAAATTAAGAGCAAATTGGGAACTCACTATTCCGGTGAACATACCGCCAAACAGCTTGTTTAAACAATAAAAGTTATGAAAAAAATTATTTTGTTTTTGACACTTAGTGTAGCCTCCATGCTGAACGCACAAGTCGTTACCCCTAAAGCGAGTCCAGTAGCAAAACTCCAACAAAAAGTAGGTTTAGCAGATATTCAAATCGAATATTCACGGCCTGGTGCCAAGGGTCGAACAATCTACGGAGATCTTATACCGTATGGTCAAATGTGGCGCTTAGGGGCCAACGAAAATACTAAAATCACGAGCTCCGAAGCACTAATTATCGGTAAAGATACACTCAAGGCAGGCACCTACGCCCTTTTTGCCAAACCCGGAGAAACTTCTTGGGAACTTTACTTCTATGCCGATTATTCCAACTGGGGCTTGCCTGATCCCTGGGATGCTCAAAAAGTGGTTTTACAAGCAAATGCCGCTGTTCAAAAAATCCAAGATTACCAAGAAAACCTTTCAATAGAGCTGGATGCACTTTCTAACAATGGTGGCACACTGCTCATTACATGGGAAAACACCAAAGTGAGCTTGCCATTTACGCTAAATACCAAAGCCAAAGTTTTAGCGAGTATCGACAAAACAATGGCAGGCCCTAGCGCCAACGATTACCACGCGGCTGCTACCTATTATTTCAATGAAAACCTAGATCTCAAAAAAGCGCTAGAATGGTCAACCAAGGCTGTAGAATTGCGCGGCAATTCCGCTTACTGGATGACACGCTTAAAAGCCCAACTCCAGGCGGCCAATGGCGACTACAAAGGCGCTATCGAAACGGCAAAAATCTCGATAGAAGCAGCAAAAGCTGATGGCGACGACGCCTATGTCCGCGCCAATGAAAAATCGATTGCCGAATGGTCTAAGAAACGTTAATCATTTTACACAAAGCAATTGCTCCAACAGTACCGTTATCATTTCTTGCTGCACCTCATCATTTTCATGTGGGGCTTTACCGGTATTTTGGGCAAACTCATTGAACTCGATGCCTTGCTCATTGTTTGGCACCGCCTTTGGATAGCCGCACTGGCACTGGCTATCTACATGTTTTTGAGCAAAAAAATGATTTTGCCCAAAGGCAAAACATTGGTTTATTCCATTTTAGTTGGTTTGGTTGTGGCCCTGCATTGGATCACCTTCTATACCTCTATTCAACTCTCGACGGCATCACTTGGCATTCTTTGTTTATCCACCACTACCCTTCACGTTACTTGGCTAGAACCGCTTATCATGGGTAAAAAATTTTCTTGGATAGAATTTGGAATGGGTTTATTGGTGATCTGCGGCATTTATTTTGTGGCTCATGATTTCAAAGGAGAAGAACTTAGAGCACTCGGCATTGGGCTTTTGTCAGCACTTTGTGCAGGAATTTTCTCGGTCTCAAATGGTAAACTCGCGCAGCAAACCGAGACACCCGGACTGAGCCTTACAGAACTAAGTACGGGTTTTATTGCGCTGAGTCTCTTTTTTCTCAGTCAAGGTAAATGGAATCTACAATTATTCGAAATGACCGCATCGGATTTCTATTGGTTGCTCTTCTTAGGTGTTCTTTGTACATCGTTTGCTTTTTTAGCCACAATAGATATTGTCAAAAGATTAGGCGCTTTTAGCGTATCCTTGAGCATTAATTTAGAACCGATTTATACCATTTTATTGGCAATTGTTTTACTCAAAGAGCACAAATTGCTGCAAACTTCGTTTTATTGGGGAGCCGCCATGATTTTATCGGTCGTGTTGGCCAATGGCATCTGGAAACACAAACAACGCAAAATAGCAAATACAAACTATGGAAATGCAATACAATAACCTGGGCAAGAGTGGCTTACAAGTAAGTAGACTTTCTCTTGGCTCATGGCTAACCTTCGGCAAACAAATCTCAGACGACACCGCCGAAGCGCTCATGGATTATGCCTACGCGCAAGGCATCAATTTTTTTGATAACGCCGAAATTTATGCACGTGGCAAAAGTGAAGAAGTAATGGGTAGCATCCTCAAGAAAAAAGGGTGGTCCAGAGACTCTTACATCGTAAGCAGCAAAGCTTTTTTTGGAATTGGAGGAGAGTTGCCCACCCAAAAAGGCTTGAGCCGAAAGCACCTAGTAGAGGCCTGCGAGGCTGCGCTCAAGCGTTTTCAATTAGACTACCTCGACCTCTATTACTGTCACCGACCTGACAAACAGACGCCAATTGAAGAAACAGTCTGGACCATGCACCAACTCATCATGCAAGGCAAAATCTTGTATTGGGGAACCTCTGAGTGGTCCGCGCAAGAAATCATGGAGGCCCATATGTTTGCTAAACAAAATCATTTAATTGGCCCTATCGTCGAACAACCAGAATACAATATGTTCGTACGCGACAAAGTTGAAGTAGAATTTTCACAGATATACAAGACGGTAGGACTAGGCACCACAACTTGGTCTCCATTGGCCTCTGGTATTCTCAGTGGCAAATACAACGATCAATTCCCTGACGGTACACGCTTAGGAATGGAAGGTTTAGAATGGCTCAAGGAGCGCAACCTGACGCAAGAACGCATTTCCGCCGTACTCGCACTTACTGAATTGGCCAAAGAACTTGGCCTAAGTTTGCCGGTCATGAGTTTGGCCTGGTGCCTCAAGAATCCGAACGTATCTACCGTCATTCTCGGAGCCAGCAAATTGGTTCAACTCCAAGAAAATATGAAAGCCCTTAGCGCTCAAGAATTGCTTACCCCAACGGTGATGCAGCGCATAGAGGACATCCTCAACAATAAACCTATTTTCCCAGCCTATTAATTTTACAACATGATTCAAACGGATATTATCATCATAGGTGCCGGCCCAGTTGGCCTATTTACTGTTTTCGAAGCGGGCTTACTCAAGTTGCGCTGTCATTTAATTGACTCATTGCCACAACCAGGTGGTCAATGCTCAGAAATTTACCCTAAAAAACCCATTTACGATATCCCTGGTTTTCCGTCTATTTTGGCAGGGGAACTCATCGATAACCTCATGGAGCAAGCCGCGCCTTTTAAACCTGGCTTTACTTTAGGCGAAGCCGCCATGACAATCGATAAAGACGCAGATGGCCAGTTTATTGTAACAACCGTAAAAGGAACAGCGCACAAAGCGCCAATTGTGATGATCGCAGGTGGTCTTGGCGTATTTGAACCAAGAAAGCCGCCTATTTCAAATATAACTGACTTCGAAGATAAAGGTGTAGAATACATCATACGCAACCCGGAAATGTACCAAGATAAAGTTTGTGTCATTGCAGGGGGTGGTGATTCCGCACTAGATTGGTCGATTTATTTAGCCGAAAGAAAAATTGCCAAGCGCGTGGTGTTGGTGCACCGCAGCAGCTCTTTCCGTGGGCATCTAGACTCAGTGCAACGTGTTATTGATATGGCTGAAAGCGGAGAAATCGATTTGGTCACTGAAGCCGAAGTTACTGGTTTGGCTGGCGCAGATCAATTGGAACAAGTTATCATTACCCATCAAAAAGAGGGTGAGCGCACCATTACAGCAGATCACTTCATTCCATTGTTCGGACTCAAACCAAGTCTTGGCCCTATTGCCGACTGGGGTCTGGAAATCGAAAAAAGTGCCATCAAAGTAAATACATTGGATTATTCCACTAATATTCCGGGTATCTATGCCATTGGCGACGTCAATACTTACGAAAATAAACTCAAACTCATTTTGTGTGGGTTCCATGAAGGCACGCTAGCCGTTCAATCTGCCTTTGCCCGTATTCACCCAGAAAAGAAAAACGTATTGAAATATACTACCGTTAACGGCGTTAATGGTTTTTAATTGAATGAAAAACAAGACGGTCAATGCGGTAGCCATACTTGGCATCTTTTCCATACTTAGCATTCTGATAGTTCAGTTTGTATGGATTCACAACACCCGTCAGTTACAACAAGAATACATTGATATTCAGCAAAGAGAAGACAGCCTGAACCTGCGTGAGTTTGCCCAACAAGCTCGAGCAGGTTTGCGCAATGTGCTTATATCCATCAACCAAAATGAGGATCCAAGTGCCGTTTATGGTGCCATCAAACAAATTAGCTACCAACACTACACAGTCGATGTTAGCGACGAAATCCAACCCTTTTATTTAGAGACACTTCTTAAAAAAGAATTTTATCTGCAGGACATCCAGCAAGATTTCTTGTTCGGAATCTACGATTGTTTTACTGACTCAATTGCTTTATCTGGACTTTATACCTTTGACCGCGATTCCATTTATGCCAAAAAAGCGCAATCCATCAAAGGCATCACGCCCGAAAGCCTAAATCTGACCAAAGATGGCCATTATTTTACGGTCTATTTTCCGAATCTTAAATTAGATCAAATTCAGGCTGCATCGAGTTTTTCACCACTTATTTACCTCATTATCGTGGTGGTCTTTGTGGTGGTCTTTTTTGCATTTAGTCTCGGAATCATCATTCGTCAAAAGCGCTTGTCTGAGGTTAAAAATGATTTCATCAATAACATGACCCACGAGCTCAAAACACCAATATCTACAATCAGCTTGTCGAGTGAATTGTTATTGCGCCTAGAAGACAACGCAGAACCCGACCGCATGCGCAAATATGCAAGCATCATTTACAAAGAAAATAAGCGCCTCGAAAAACAAGTAGAGCGCGTACTCAATATTGCCAAATTAGACAAAGACAAAGTCATTTTGAACAAAGAAAATGTTTCTCTGGATACCATTTTAGACGATGTCAAAGAAAATTTTGAGTTCAACCAAGCCACCGGCGGCGGACAGCTCACCATCCACAAAGAAACACAAACTACCCAGGTTTTTGCAGACCCTGTTCACCTCACCAACGTGCTTTTCAATTTAGTAGATAATGCGGTGAAGTATTGTAAGATTGCGCCGCAAATTGACATCACGTTAAAAGCCGAAAAAGACGGTTACCGCATCGATATTCAAGACAACGGAATCGGAATCAAAAAAGAAGACCTCCGCCTGATCTTTGACAAATTTTATCGCGTACCAACAGGAAATGTTCACGATGTCAAAGGATTTGGTTTGGGCCTGTATTATGTCAAACTCATCATAGAGGCACATCAAGGAAAAATCGATGCTAAAAGCACCTTTGAAAAAGGCACAACTTTTAGTCTTTGGCTACCTGCGCGGTAATTTGCCCTTTCGAACCAAAATAGCATCGGGCTGAGGGTACAAGCCTTTTCGCGTCATTGACTTATTCTTTGGATCTAAAATCAGTTGCTCTGGGACGCCAGAATTTTCTCGATCTAGGGTTAAAATAATTTGATCTTCAACTTTTTCTTGCTGATAAGTCGAGGCATAGCGATACTTTCCGATTTCAAGATAAAGGCTGTCCCGGTCTAAATAGATTTCTATTCTACTCGCTGAAACGACAAGGGTATCTTGTGCAATTTTCATTTCATATGGAGGAATCGCACCAAGATAGACACCTCTATATTTTCGTTTGATTGCCTGCGCATTCAGTTGTGTAAAACTTGTGATAAAAAGCAAGATAAAGAGGGCTCTGGTGCGCTTCATGAGGCTAAAATAATTACTATTTTCGTACTCACGCAAGTTTTTGTACATGAAACAATACCACGACCTCCTTTCGCACATTTTAGATCACGGCGTGCACAAAGAAGACCGCACCGGAACCGGAACCATTTCTGTTTTTGGTTACCAAATGCGTTTTGATCTCTCGGAAGGATTTCCATGTATTACCACAAAAAAACTGCACTTGCGCTCCATCATTCACGAACTACTGTGGTTTATTAAAGGTGAGACAAATATCGCTTACCTCAAAGAAAACGGCGTCAGTATCTGGGACGAATGGGCCGATGCCAACGGTGAACTTGGGCCTGTATATGGCTCGCAATGGCGCAGTTGGCCAGCTCCGGACGGTCGTCAAATTGACCAAATTACACAAGTCATTGATCAAATTAAAAACAACCCAGATTCTCGGCGCATGATTGTTTCGGCATGGAATGTCGGTCTTATCGATCAAATGGCTTTGCCTCCATGCCACGCTTTCTTTCAATTTTATGTGGCCGAAGGCAAACTCAGTTGTCAGCTGTATCAGCGCAGTGCAGACACCTTCCTTGGTGTTCCATTTAACATTGCCTCCTATGCCTTACTCACCATGATGCTCGCACAAGTTTGCGGCCTTCGGCCAGGCGAATTCGTTCATACTCTCGGCGATGCGCACTTGTACAGCAACCATATAGAGCAAGCAAAACTGCAACTCACAAGAGATTTTAGGCCGCTGCCAACCATGAAAATCAATCCTGAAATAAAAAATCTTTTCGATTTTACTTACGAAGATTTCGAGCTGCTCAATTACGACCCACACCCTCACATTAAAGCCCCTGTAGCAGTATGATCACTGCGCTGTCCCTTATTGTTGCTGTCGACGCAAAAAACGGCATTGGAAAAAACAATGACCTCATGTGGAACTTGCCCGCCGACATGCAGTTTTTCAAAGAAACGACAAAAGGGCACGTCGTTATTATGGGCCGAAAAAACTACGATTCCATTCCTGAAAAATACCGGCCACTTTCGGGCAGAACCAATGTCATTTTAAGTCGACAACAAGCTTTTGAAGCACCGGGGTGTATGGTGTTTTCATCCCTCGAGGACTGCTTGTCAAACTTATCTTTAGCCACTGATCAACTAGCTTTTATTATTGGTGGTGC
Source organism: uncultured Lishizhenia sp. (assembly GCA_964540625.1). Classification (GTDB taxonomy): domain Bacteria; phylum Bacteroidota; class Bacteroidia; order Flavobacteriales_D; family Crocinitomicaceae; genus UBA952. The sequence continues at coordinate 34,322 of CAZINO010000008.1, forward strand.
ACAAATCTATCAATTGGCTTTAAACACAGGCCTCGTGGAGAACATGTTCATTACACATATCGATAAAACCTACGGTGCCGATACTTTCTTCCCGGACTTCGATCACAACAATTATGAGAAAACCGTATTGTTTGAGCAGCCAATAAACGAAAAACACGAAGCGTCGTTTAAAGTCTGCCAATACATCAAAAAGCACTAAGGTAGCAAGGCTGTTGTGGCAAGCAACGCTGCGGTTTCGGTTCGCAATCTAAATGCGCTCATATCCACCGCTTGATATCCGGAAACCCTAGCCAACTCGATTTCATTTTTTGAAAAATCTCCTTCTGGGCCAATTAAAAAAGGAAGGCCAGCCTTGATTTCTTTGAGTCCAATTTTGGAACTTTCTTCGCAATGCCCAATGTAACCTTGCGGATAAGAGGCAATAAATGCTTCAAATGACTGTAAGTCTTCTAATTGTGGCAAATAAAATCGTTTAGATTGCTTCATGGCAGATACCGCAATTTTCTCTAGGCGTTCCATATTTACTTGCTTGCGTTCGCAGCGATCACAATTCAAAAATGAAAGTTTCGATAAACCTAATTCAGTGGCTTTTTCGAGATACCACTCAATGCGATCCATATGCTTGGTGGGCGCCATAGCGATATGCAAAGCAGGTGTTGGCGGATGTAAATGACGAGACGTAATTTGAACGATAGCTCTTTTGGGATGCGCATCTTCGAGTACAGCAAACGCCTGGAGCCCCTGACCATTGATCAGTTCTATACTGGCGCCAACTTGCATGCGCAGAACCTTTATACAGTGTTTGGATTCCTCCTCACTCAATTGGTAATGAGTAGCATCCTGTTGGAGTGAAGGGGCGTAAAACAGACTCATGCGTACAATATTTGAAAAACCAACTCTTTCAATAATTCGGCGCTACTCATTTGACTATTGCCCATTCCTTTTGCTTTGAGGTCGTATTCGTGTAACAACGCAATTACCGCAGCAATTTTCTTTGGATCGTAGTGCTGACGACTGGCCAGTAATTCACCTGCCACAAAAGGATGCACGCCAAGACTACTGGCAATGCCCTCTCTTGACTTATTTGGGGTAAAGTGAATACGCATCAGTTGGGAGAACAATTTGAAAAATGCAGGAATAATTACGACGAGTTCTCCGGCCTTCGGATTGTATTCAAAATATTGAACAATCTTGAAGACTTTATCGGCTTGTTTTTGCGCTACTGCATTGACCAATTCAAAGATATTGTAGTCTTTGGAAATACCAATGTGTTGCTCAATGTGCTGATCTGTAATGCTGGCATTGGGCCCTAACACGATGCGCAATTTTTCTACTTCATTGGTAATTCTACCGAGATCTGCACCTAAAAATTCTGCTAAAAGCATGGTTGCTTTCCCATTCATTTGCAGGCCAACTGAGCGCACATATTTTGCGATCCAGTCTGGCAATTGGTAATCACGAATCTTGTCTGATTTGTATATGATGCCGTTCTTCGCAAAACTCTTCAGTATTTTTTTGCGGGCATCGAAGGATTTGTTTTTGTAACAGACCACAAAAATGGTAGTTGGTGTAGGTGACTCAGCATAGGCTTCTAGTGCTTCTAGCTGTTTGAAATCTTGCGCCTCTTTGAGCAAAACTAAACGGCGCTCAGCCATCATGGGATAGGACTTGAGCTCACTTTGTAAAGCGAGCAAATCGGTGTCTTTGCCGTATAGAATTGTCTGATTGAAATCCTTTTCGTGTTCGGCTAAGGCATTGTTTTGAATCGCCTCAGAGATCAGGTCAATGTAATAGGATTCTTCACCATGTAAAAAATACAAGGGTGCAAATTTCTTGGCCTGTATATCTTTGATTATGAAGCTTGCGTCCATGGGTGCGTTTGCCAAATTTGTACGAGTTCTACGAGTGTATCGATGGCTTTCTCCATGTCTTGAACACTTACGTACTCGAGTTTGGAATGAATAGCCATCTCACCGGTAAAAATATTTGGGCAAGGTAAACCCATAAATGAAAGTCTCGAGCCATCGGTGCCACCGCGGATGATGGCACGCTTTGGTGTAAGGCCAGCTTTTTGCATGGCAAGTTCGGCGTAGTCGGCAACAAAAGGCACATCTTTGAGAATTTCTTTCATATTGCGGTACTGCTCTTGAACTTGTAGTTCAAAACGAGCGCCCGGATGAGCAGCAACAACCTGCTGGGCAATAGCGCGGAGCTTTTCCGGATAGCTTTGCATTAATGCTGTATCGTGATCACGGAGAATCAGTTGCACACTTGCTTTTTCGAGCGCGCCCTCAATAGAAGTGGGATGTACAAAACCTTGGCGTTTTTCAGTGGTTTCTGGTGACCAGCCCTCTTTAGGTAATGAAGCTACAAATTCACTGGCTAATTTGATGGCATTGATCATTTTACCCTTTGCATAGCCAGGATGTGCACTTACTCCATGAAACGTGACTGTCGCTGCATCTGCAGAGAAAGTTTCATCTTCGATGTCGCCGAGTGGGCCACCATCTAGTGTGTAGCCAAAATCTGCATTCAGTTTTTGCATATTGAGCTGCTCCACGCCTCTTCCTACTTCTTCGTCTGGTGTAAATAAAATGCGGATGTTGCCATGCGGTATTTCAGGATGTGCTTGTAAATAGGCGGCCAATTCCATGATGATCGCTACACCTGCTTTGTCATCGGCACCTAAAAGGGTCAAGCCACTTGCCGTAATGAGGTCATCACCGATTTTTTGAAGTAAATAGGGGTGGTCCTCAGTACGCAGTATTTGTGTGGGGTCGTCGGGTAAGGTAATAGGTTGCCCGTTGTAATTGCGATGTAAAATGGGCTTCACATTTGTGCCGCTGCAATCTGGAGCGGTATCCATGTGGGAACAAAAGCAAATAGTGGGCAAGGAATGACTCACGTTTGATGGGATGGTCGCAAAAACGTAAGACCATTCGTCAATTTCGACATCTGAAAGCCCCAATTCGAGTAATTCACTGTATAAAAGTTGTGCGAGGTCGCGTTGTTTAGCAGAAGAAGGAAAGCTAGTGGAGTTGGGGTCGGCGGTGGTATCTATTTGCGCGTAACACATAAAGCGCTCTGCAACATTGTATTTCTCAGACATGAAATTATTTTAGTCAAAAATACAAAGAAAAGCGAGATGGAACTCACGGAATCAGGCTTCTTAATTCTTGTAATTCTGAAACTTTTTGCGCCGAGCCCGCTTGCTGAAAAGCGTAGATTAAATTGGTGAGCATCCGCTTTAAAATGGCCGAATTTGAGCAAGGTTCAAAATGGCTTCTATCCGGCTGCAAATGGATGCCTTGTAAAAAGGACTTGATTTCGTTTGCGTCGAAAATACTTCCTTTAGCGAACGCATTGATGTAAAATAATACACCGTAGTTGTCTTCTTTTTGTAAATGCAATGAACTGTGCCGATCATCCATGTATGCCAAAATAAAATGATTGGGCAAATTCACGCCGTAAATTGGCAAGTCCAAGGATTGGGCAATGATACTATACAGCACACACAAACTAAGCGGATTGCCTTTCTTGCGTTCGATTACGTTATTGATGTATGAATGTGCGGGCGTGTGGTAGTTTTGGGTATCGCCCCGAAAACCATGCATCCCGAAGAAAATTCGATTAAAGATTTTAACCTGTTCGAATGCGGTTTGGTGGTCATTTAACTCCAACCAAATATCTCTGCGAATGCTTTGTATTTGTGCAAAAACTTGGGTGTCATCCAAACCGGGGTATTGGTATTTCGCAATAACCATGGCGCCTTGCAATAAATCTTTGTCCGCAGACTGCAGCCATGTATTGAGCTGGTGTTTGACCGCCTCAAATTGGATATCATGGATGAGATTTTCAATGCGATCTTGAAATAATAAGCCATAATAATCTTGTTCCCAAGATTGTTCCAAGACGGGTACCACATCTGGCCCAAATTTCATGAGTTCATCACGGACCTGCTGAAAAACGAGTTCATCAGGGTCATCAATGAGGCGGACCAACGCTTGTATTGTTGCTTGAGCATCCATGCTTCACAAAAATAGACGCTGTTATTACACTGTTATTGTGGGCACAATAACTTTTTCAAGGGTCAGATGTTAATTCGTTGTAACTTTTTTAAACTTTTGACGTACACGAGAACTCCAAATTAACTTTGCTACAGGTTGATTTTAAGAGGCTCTTCGGAGCCTCTTTTTATTTTTGGGAACTGCAAAAATCACGCACCAAATAACTCAGCGCTTTTCCGACAACCAAATCTTCGCGCTCATCGAGCGGGGCAGCCTCTGTTAAATTCAAATAGGCAATTTTTGAGTTGAGGTGGCCGATTTTCAGCAATAAAGTCCTTATTTGATCTAGTGTCCAACCAGAAGGGCTAAAAGCAGAGCTTGGCATCATGGCAATAGCATCCATATCGATTTCTATACCAACTGGATTTTTTTGGTGCTGCATAAAACCCAAGACATCGTCGTTGAGTTGATAAGGCCCTTGTAAATAATCCTCAAAAAAACGATGAATAATTCGGGCATCTGTTAATTGGTCTCGAATAAAGGCGTTATTAAAAGCTTCGTGAAGACCAAATGCACCGTATTGGGTCAATAAATCTTCTTGAAGCGCAAATGAAAACGAGTTGCCGCTATGACGCTTATCTGTAGGACGCAAATCTGCATGTGCATCGACGTTGACCACACTAAGTTTTTGATGTTGAGCCGCCCAACGCATTAAGGGCAATGCATTATTATGGCCGCCGCCAATTACGATGGGGATTTGCCCAGGCAGTACGTATTTATTGAGGGTCTCAAACAGAACGGCATCCAGCTCTTCAACGTAAGCACATGCCTCAGGCCTATCTAAAGGTTGCTTCAATTGTCTGATATGGCCCAAAAGCGCTAAACCTGCTATTGGTGCATTTGGATAGGCCTGTGTATGGTAGAATACTTTTGAAAAGGCTTGAAACGCGTTTTCACTGCCGCTACGGCCTAAATTGGCCTGGGGGCCGACATTTTCCGATATGCCAATGATTACAAATTTGGCTTTCGTCAAATCTTGACGGCTCAAGTGATCGCCAAGTCGGGTCTCTCCATTTCTGGTTTGGTACTGTAATTTGCGCTGTGCAGCATCAAATAGCTGGAATTCAAAAACACTCATGAAGCAGGGATAAGTTGTTCAAAGATAAATTCAGGTATGGGCATCGGTTTTTGCGTCTGGGCATTAACAAATACCAAAAGTGTGTAGGCCTCGTTTAATAATTGTCCGTCGTCGTTGTAAGTTTTGTAGGAAAATCCGATACGAACGCCTGCTAACTCGATAATTCGGGTTTGGATTTCGAGCAAGTCGTCGTATTTTGCTGGTTGTAAATAAGTGATCTCAAATTTCTTGACAGGTAGGAGAATGCCTAAATTCTCCAATTCTTTGTATGAAATCCCTTTTTGACGAAGCGCTTCTACGCGTGCCACTTCAAAATAACTCGCATAGTTTCCGTAATAACAATAACCCATCTGATCCGTTTCTGAATAACGAACACGGATTTTTGTTGAAAACTCAAGTTGAGATAATTGAGAAGAATCGGACATTTCTTTGATTTTGTAGTTTATTTACTTGTGGGTACCACTCTTCTATCGTAAATTTACCAAGGACTGGGATATTTTAGTCTTTATTAAATAAATATTATAGACAAGTATTTTTTTTTTAATAAGCAATACCCTAAGGACTTTTTTTTTCACTTTTTTATGTAAATATTTGTTCTCTCATTATTTCACCCAAATGTCGTGGTCTCACGATTATTTACAAACAACGAGAACAACCTAACAACTATGAATACAAGTCACGAAAGTGCATGGGAGTCCTGCTTAAAAGTTATCAAAGATAACATTTCTTTACAGGCCTTTAAAACTTGGTTTGAACCTATTGTCCCTGTCAAATTGGAGGGTCATGTACTTACCATCCAAGTTCCGTCGCACTTTTTTTACGAGTGGCTTGAGCAGCACTATATCACACTCTTGCGCAAAGTCATCAAGAAAGAACTTGGTCAGGACGGCACTTTAGAGTACAGCATCGTGATGGAAAACAACACCCAATCACGAAGCCCTTATACAGTAAAACTCCCTACGAACAACTCTAGTAGTTTGAAGAATGCGCCCGTCAACATGCCTATCAATGTAGACGAAAAGCAAATTCGCAATCCGTTCGTGATTCCAGGACTCAAAAAGGTGAATATTGAATCCAACCTGATTCCCAACTTCACTTTTGAAAACTTTATCGAGGGGGAGTGCAACCGTTTGGCGCGCGCCTCGGGTTTTGCCGTAGCCAACAAGCCTGGTGGGACAGCTTTTAATCCGCTATTACTTTACGGCGGAGTTGGTCTTGGTAAAACGCACCTCGCGCATGCAATTGGAATCTCCATCAAAGAGCGTTTTCCGAACAAAACCGTTTTGTATGTGCAATCAGAAAAATTTGCACATCAGTTCATCGATGCCATTAAAAACCAAACCACCAACGACTTCGTTCATTTCTATCAAATGATCGACGTCCTGATCATCGATGACGTTCAGTTCTTTGCAGGTAAAGAACGTACCCAAGATGTCTTTTTTAGCATCTTTAACCACTTGCATCAAAACGGCAAGCAAATCGTCTTGACCTCTGATAAAGCGCCTGTAGAAATGCAGGGCATGGAGCAACGTTTGCTATCGCGTTTCAAGTGGGGTCTATCTGCAGATCTTGGCACGCCAGATTTAGAAACCCGAATTGCCATTCTTGAAAAGAAAATGTATGGTAGTGGTATCGAACTTCCACGTGAAGTTGTCGAATATCTTGCCTACTCTATCAATACGAATGTTCGAGAAATCGAAGGCGCACTCAATACCCTACTTGCCCAAGCGTCCTTGAACAAAAAAGCAATTACTTTAGAGCTCGCCAAACAAATGGTAGACAAATTTGTCCGCAGTACCGCACGCGAGGTCTCAATTGAATACATTCAAAAAGTCGTTTGCGATTATTTCGATCTTCCGATTGAAATGCTCAAAGCAAAAACACGCAAGCGCGAATTCGTTCAGGCACGTCAGATTTCTATGTATTTCTCCAAAAAAATGACCAAGTCTTCACTAGCAAGTATTGGTGCGCACTGCGGTGGTAAAGACCACGCAACCGTGCTGCATGCTTGTCGAACAGTGGTTAATTTATCCGAGACAGACAAACAATTCCGTCACTACCTCGAAGAACTCGAGAAGAAACTGACCATCCAATAAA
>CAZINO010000008.1:41663-42943 GCA_964540625.1 uncultured Lishizhenia sp.
AAACAATTCCGTCACTACCTCGAAGAACTCGAGAAGAAACTGACCATCCAATAAAAAGCTATTGACCAAGCGTATACTCATGGTTTGCTTAGGCAACATTTGCCGCTCACCACTAGCTGATGGCTTGCTTCTGCGCAAAATCAAAGAGCAAGACCTCGATGTAATTGTTGATTCAGCAGGTACTGCCAACTACCACATCGGTAAGGCGCCAGATCATCGCATGATACAAACGGCAGCAAAACACGGTACAGCCCTTGAATTTTTACGTGCACGTCAGTTTACAAGTAACGATTTTCAAAATTTCGACCACATCCTCGTCATGGATCAATCCAACTACGATAACGTAGCCAAACTTGCTCGCCATGCCAACGACCTTAAGAAGGTTGAATACTTCCTTCATTACTTATACCCCAATCAAAAAGCTGCTGTTCCGGATCCTTATTACGGCACCTTAAAAGACTTCGAAGAGGTCTATCAACTCGTAGATAAAGCAACGGACGCACTGATACAAAAAATAATACATGAGCACTAAACAAAAAGGCAGTTTATTTCTGATCCCCAACACATTAGGTGGTGAAAGCACTGCTGATATCATTCCACAAGAAGTGATCCAACGAGCTATTCAACTTCGTGTTTTTGCAGTGGAAGAAATCAAAAGTGCACGGCGTTTATTGCGCAAAATGGATCGCAACTTCCCAATAGATGACTGCACTTTTCGAATTGTCAACAAAAACACGAAAGAATCCGAACTCATGGATTTATTGTTGTTCCTGATCAAAGGGATTGACGTAGGTATCATTTCAGAAGCAGGATGCCCAGGTATTGCTGACCCCGGAGCGGCATTGGTACATCTGGCACATACCCAAGGTATACAAATCAAGCCGCTAGTTGGACCATCTTCCATTTTATTGGCTTTGATTGGAAGTGGTTTCAACGGACAAAGCTTTTCCTTCCATGGATATTTACCAAAAGAACGCAAAGAACGCATCAAAAAATTGCGCGATTTTGAAATGGATACCAAAAGAAATGGCACAACACATCTTTTCATGGACACTCCTTTTAGAAATATGAATGTCCTTGAAGATTTACTGAATGAACTCGGTGATCTCACTGAATTGTGTATCGCATCTAATCTCACGCTTCCTTCAGAATCAATTAGAACGATGACCGTCATTGATTGGCGAGAAAAAGCCTATGATTTATCTAAAATCCCTACAATTTTTGCAATAGGTAAAGGTCAGTAAGGTCAAAAAAAAAGCCTCACATTACTGTGAGGCTTT
>CAZINO010000009.1:0-41442 GCA_964540625.1 uncultured Lishizhenia sp.
CGACAAATTTAATGTAATTTTACGTTCCAAATTGTTAGCCATGTTTCGATTTCAAGAAGAAGCCCTAAGCGGACTCTACAGCATTTATCCAAACGTTTTCAAGGATGAAAGGGGTTACTTCTTTGAGGCCTTTCAAACCGAAAAATACAAAGACATAACTGGCAATCTCCAATTTGTCCAAGATAACATTTCTAAATCTTCAAAAGGCATCTTAAGGGGGCTGCACTTTCAAAAACCGCCTTACGCTCAAGGTAAGCTCGTTCAAGTACTTCAAGGTGCTGTACTTGATATTGCGGTAGATCTTCGTCGCCAGTCTGCTACATATGGCCAATCTTTCAAAAAAATATTGAGCGCCGACAACGCAATACAACTGTACATCCCACCCGGTTTCGCCCATGGTTTTTACACCCTAGAGGACCACACACTCTTTAGTTACAAGTGCACCGCACCTTACCATGCCGCTTCTGAAGGTTGTATTTTGTGGAATGACCCCACCTTAAATATCGATTGGGAACTCTTTGAGGCGCCTATTTTATCCGATAAAGACAAACTGGGTACTTCATTTGCAGATTTTGAAACGCCATTTCTCTAGTCAGCTGCCATGTCGAACCCCAATAATGAAGTCATCCGAATTCAAGGAGCCCGAGAACACAACCTTAAAAACATCCACCTAGATATACCGCGTCAGAAACTTGTCGTATTCACGGGTCTCAGTGGCAGCGGTAAATCATCATTGGCATTCGACACTATTTTTGCTGAAGGCCAGCGACGCTACCTCGATACCTTTTCGGCATATGTTCGTCAATTCATTGGCGGACTAGAACGACCAGACGTCGATAAAATTGACGGCCTTAGTCCAGTTATTGCCATCGAACAAAAAACGGTAGGCAGGTCTCCTCGATCAACAGTAGGAACCATTACTGAACTCTACGATTTTTTTCGCTTGCTCTTTGCCCGTACCTCGACAGCCTATTCTTTTGTGAGCAATGAACCAATGGTTCAGTATTCAGATGTGGAAATTACCGAGCTCATTGAAAAACACTTCAATGGTAAAAAAGTCGCATTACTAGCGCCCAAGGTAAAGGGCAGAAAAGGGCATTACAGAGAGCTTTTTGAACAAATTCAGCGTCTGGGCTACATACGCGTTAGGGTAGATGGCGAGCTGCTCGAGCTCAGTAAGCCCATCAAACTAGATCGATACAAAACACACGACATCGAGGTAGTTGTGGATCGTTTTGTGGCCGGGCAAATAGATGCCAAACGCTGTCTTGAAACCGTTCAAACTTGTCTCAAACTTGGTGACGGCACCCTAATGGTACTCGACCTCGAAACCGGACAACTCCGACATTTCAGCCGCTTTCTGATGTGCCCTACAAGTGGTATTTCATATCCAGAACCCGAACCCAATCTTTTCTCTTTTAATTCTCCATACGGCGCTTGTACGGTTTGCAAAGGCCTTGGTGAGGTCAGCGAAATGGATCGTGAAAAAATCATTCCCGACCCGAGTCTTTCTATCAAAAAAGGTGGCCTTGCACCACTTGGCGCCTATAAAAGATCTTGGATTTTTGACAAAATTGAACGCATTCTTCAGGCACAACAATTCAGCCTGAACACCCCTATAGTTGAACTTGAGCAAAACATCATCGATCTTCTTTTATACGGCAATGAAGATATGATTTTAGGTCCTGAAGAAAACCAAGAGCGTTTTGAGGGCCTCATTCATTTTTTAGGCCGACACGCCGAAGACTCGAGCACGGCAATTGAACGCTGGGCTCAGGGTTTCATGCACAAAAAAACATGTTCAAGTTGCAATGGTTACCGTTTAAAAAAAGAAGCACTGCATTTCAAAATTGGCGCGCAGCACATCGGTGAGCTCGCCCAAATGGACCTCCAACAACTCAAAGATTGGTGTGATAAACTCCCCGATATGCTGAGTCCTGACGCGCAGTTTATTGGAAAAGAAATTATCAAAGAAATCAATGCGCGCCTAAGTTTTATCTTGGAGGTAGGTCTTGATTACCTCACGATGAACCGCAGCGCCAAAACGCTATCCGGTGGTGAGGCACAACGCATTCGGTTGGCCACCCAAATTGGCACAGAACTTCTTAATGTACTTTATATTTTAGACGAACCATCCATTGGCCTGCATCAGCGTGACAACACCAAACTCATCAAATCGCTCACCAAACTCCGAGATATCGGTAATACCGTATTGGTCGTTGAGCACGACAAAGAGATGATGGAGGCTGCGGACTTTATTGTCGATATTGGTCCTGGGGCAGGCAGGCATGGCGGCGAAATCGTATTTGCAGGCACCTATTCTGAAATGTTAAATGCGAAAACAGTAACCGCAGGTTACCTCAACGGCGAACTTCAAATCGAGATTCCAAAAAAAGCAAGAAAAGGAAACGGCGCTTTTTTAGAATTATCTGGCGCCAATGGCCACAATCTCAAAAACGTCAGTATAAAAATTCCGCTGGGCACCATGACTTATGTTACCGGAGTTAGCGGAAGCGGCAAGTCGTCTTTGATCAATCAGACGCTTTTTCCTATCCTCATGAATCATTTTCATGATGCCATACGCACCCCACTACCCTACAAAGAAATAAAAGGTCTTGAACACCTCGATAAAGTGATCGAAATTGACCAGAGCCCCATTGGACGCACTCCGCGCTCGAATCCTGTTACCTACACGAAGGTCTTTGACGAAATTCGAAGTCTATTTGCCAGCATGCCTGAAGCGCTCATCAGGGGGTACAAGCCTGGACGCTTTTCGTTTAATGTCAGTGGCGGAAAATGTGAAACATGCAACGGAGGCGGCATGCGCCTAATTGAAATGAATTTCTTACCCGATGTTTATGTTTTGTGTGAACAATGCAACGGCAAGCGTTATAATAACGAGACACTAGAGGTACGCTACAAAAGCAAAACGATTGCAGATGTCCTACAAATGACAATCGCCGAGGGCTGTGTTTTCTTTGAAAACCAACCAAAAATTCACCGCATGCTTCAAACCCTTAACGATGTGGGTTTGGGTTATGTGCAGCTCGGACAATCCTCTACCACCTTATCCGGCGGAGAAGCACAACGCATCAAATTAGCAGCAGAACTAGCCAAAAAGGCAACAGGTAAAACGATTTATATTCTAGACGAACCTTCCACCGGCTTGCATTTTGAAGACATTCAGCTCTTGCTCAAGGTTTTGCAACGTTTGGTCGATGAAGGGAACACCGTGTTGATCATCGAACACAACCTCGACATGATCAAAACAGCAGACTACATTATCGATATTGGTCCAGAAGGTGGGCATCGTGGCGGACAAGTCCTGTTTGAAGGAACACCTGCACAGATGATCAAAAGCAAGCAAAATATATCTTACACCGCAAAATATTTGGCCCAAGAATTAAAAAAGCATTAATTTTGACGCTCCTTAGTTAGTAACGACAAAAAAAATTATAAAATGGCAGTAGAAATTACAGACCAAAACTTCGAAGAGCTTGTCATGAAATCAGACAAGCCTGTTATCGTAGACTTTTGGGCAGAATGGTGTGGTCCTTGTCGCATGATCGGTCCAGTAATCGAAGAAATGCACCACGAATACGAAGGCAAAGCGCTTATCGGAAAAGTGAATGTAGACCACAATATGGGTGTTTCTGCTCAGTTTGGTGTTCGATCCATCCCGACCATTCTTTTTATTAAGAACGGCGAAGTAGTGGACAAATCAGTTGGCGCCGTACCCAAATCGGTACTCGCAGAGAAACTCGAAGCATTAATGTAAAATTCAAAGGGAGTTCGCTCCCTTTTTTTATGCCATGGAATCATTCTGGAGAAGACTTCGTTATTATGGACTCGGTTTCGGTCTTGGCCTTATTCTCACTTTTGGGATTTTTAATACCAGAGGCTGTAGTTGGATGCCTGCCAACCGTGTAAAAGAAAGTTTTGAGAGTCGAATATGGCTCATGGATGCCCAACAAAAAAATGCCTTTTTTGAACAAAACCATTTTACCGAGAACTCTTTTTACCATGCCATCCAAAATGCAGAAGTGTATTTTACCAAGAGCAAAAGGCATGGCAAACATAAAATTTATGTACTGCAAATTGCCAATAAAAAAGGCAAAAAGATTCCTTTACTTGCCAAGTGCACCGACGAAAGCTTTGTCATCGATTTTATTCCCTATCGCAACAATTGGAAACGATTTGTAAAGCAAGAAATCAAGGCCAAATTTGGAAGTATCATCAGATTACCCAAACAAAAGAATTTATTCTACATCCCCGAAGAGCGCGCCCTACAAAATCAATTTGCCGCACTTCAAATCAACAATAGTACTCAGCTAAATTCGCTGCTCAAAAAAAGTGCTTTTGACCACGCGCTGAGCAACCTCAAGGCCACTCCAAAACCGCTACATGTCTTTCGTTTGCATTTGCCGCAAGCACCAGATGCCGTTTTTCTAACCTATTGTGTTTGGTACAAAGACAAGGCTAAAATTGTTGCCCTACGCAGTCAAACCACAGATGAACTGCGTTAATCCACATCTTTTAGGACAAAATTGTTTAAAAGTTACGCCCATAGAGCCACTTGCTCTTCAATGATTTTATAATTTTGAATTATGGAATTTACTGCTGCGCAGATTGCTGGTTTATTAAACGGAGAAGTCATAGGCAATCCAGACGCTGCCGTGAGTGCATTGGCAAAAATCGAAGAAGGACAAACCGGAACACTCAGTTTTCTTTCTAACCCTAAATACGAAACCTACATCTACACGACTGGCTCAAGTATTTGCATTGTCAATAATAGTTTTACGCCCACAAAACCGCTCCCTGAAACGCTAACGCTCGTCAAAGTTGCTGATGCATATGCTTGCTTTGCACAACTTTTGGCGTTGTATGACAGCATGAATAAAAAGGAAGCGCAAATTGAGCAACCTTGTTTCATTCACCCGAGCGCTCAAATTGGTGAAAACGTCTACATAGGCGCTTTTGCCTATATCGGCGCCAATGTTCAAATTGGTTCTGATTGCCAAATTCATCCCAATGTAGTTATCCAAGAAAATGCTACTATCGGAGACAACACCCTTATTTATCCATCTGTTTCGATTTATAAAGATTGTCATATAGGTCAACGCTGTATAATTCATGCAGGCACCGTCATTGGTTCCGATGGTTTTGGTTTTGCACCAGATGAAAACGGCGTTTACAGTAAAATTCCACAAATTGGCAATGTCATCATTGAAGACGACGTCGAAATTGGCTCCAATTGCAGTATAGACCGCGCAACCATGGGCTCCACATTTATTCGCAAAGGTGTCAAAATAGACAACCTCTGCCAAATAGCGCATAATGTTGATGTAGATCAGCATACGGCCATGGCGGCTCAAGTCGGCATTGCAGGATCTGCCAAAATTGGCAAGCATGTCATGATCGGTGGCCAAACCGGCATTGCTGGTCACCTGAGTGTTGCCGACCACACCAAAATCGTTGCGCAATCTGGCATTCCCTCAACAGTTAAAAAAGCAGACACCCTCATGGGCACGCCTGCTATTCCAATAAACGATTACAAGCGCTCACATTTTGGCTTCCGCAAATTGCCAGGCCTTATCAATAAAATATACGAACTAGAAAATAAACTAGGTGAGTTGCTCAAAAATAAAGACGCATGACAGAACAACAACGTACAATAAAACAAAACATTGTATTTGAGGGTATTGGCCTCCATACCGGCGAAAAAGTCCGTTTGGAAATTTGCCCTGCACCTGCCAATCATGGCTACAAATTTCAGCGCACTGATTTAGAAAACCAACCCATTATTAAAGCCGACGTCGATTTAGTGGTGGCAACCGATCGCGGGACCACCCTCGAAGCCAACGGTGCACGCGTCTACACCACAGAACACGTGCTAGCAGCGCTTTACGGCTGCCAAGTCGATAACGCGCTTATCAAACTCGATGGTCCAGAAATTCCAATCATGGACGGTAGCGCACTTCCTTTTGTCGCCGGAATCGAGGCTGTTGGTTACGAAGACCAAGATGCCGTCCGCGACTATTTTGAACTCACTGAAAATATTCCTTGGGAAGACCTCGAAAAAGGCATTGAATTTCTGGCCATTCCCGATATCAATTACCGTCTCACCGTCATGGTCGATTACAAATCTCCTGTACTCGGCACCCAACACGCAAGCATGTACCATATCGGCGAGTTTAAAACAGAAATCGCCCATTGCCGCACGTTTGTCTTCTTACGTGAACTCGAATTCTTAGCCAAAAACAACCTCATTAAAGGCGGTGACCTCGATAACGCCATTGTTCTGGTAGATCGCGCTGACGTCAATCAAGCAGAGCTCGATGCCCTTGCCGACTTACTTGGCAAAGAGAAATTACAAGTCAGTATGGAAGGCATTGGCGTACTAAATAGCAGCAAGCTTCAATGTGAAAACGAACCTGCACGTCACAAACTACTCGATATCGTTGGAGACCTAGCCTTGATCGGCAAACCCATCAAAGCACATATTCTTGCCGCAAGACCCGGTCATGCCGGAAACGTAAGTTTTGCCAAAGTATTGAAAGAACAAATCAAGAAACAACAGCAAAATGGCCGTTCATTTGATCTGAGTAAAGAACCACTTTACACAACCCAAGACATCGAACGCATGCTGCCACACCGTTATCCTTTCTTAATGGTGGACAAAATCATGGAGATCCATCCTACTTCCATTATTGGCGTCAAGAATATCACCATGAATGAACCTATCTTTACAGGACACTTCCCTGGAAATCCTGTTTTTCCGGGTGTTTTGCAAATCGAAGCCATGGCTCAAGTAGGTGGCATCTACGCACTTTCTCAAGTAGAAGATCCACACCTTTATTCAACTTATTTCATGAAAATTGACAACGTACGCTTTAAACAAAAAGTTGTTCCCGGCGATACCGTTGTTTTTGAATTGGTTCTTACCTCCCCTATTCGCAGAGGCCTCGTTGAAATGTCAGGCACAGCCTATGTGAATGGGAAAGTCGTTTCAGAAGCGAGCATGCTCGCACAAATCATTAAAGACAAAACGGAATGATTTCCAACCTCGCCTTCATTTCAAACGATGCACAAATTGGTCAAAATGTCCGCATTGATCCATTTGCTGTTATCCATCCAGATGTCGTCATCGGAAACGGCTGTCACATCCATTCCAATGCTGTTCTGTATCCCGGTACGCGCATCGGTGAAGACTGCGACGTATTCCCCGGCGCCAGTATTGGTGTTATTCCACAAGACCTCAAATTTGGCAACGAATATACGACCGTTGAAATCGGTAACAATACCAAAATTAGAGAGTGTGTTACCATCCACCGCGGCACCAACGACAAACTCAAAACGACCATCGGAGACAACTGTTTACTGATGACCTATGTTCACATTGCCCACGATTGCCAAATCGGCAACCATGTCATTTTAGCAAGTTATACCGGTTTATCGGGCCACGTCACCATCGACGATTGGGCAATTTTAGAAGGTAAAGCAGCAGCACAGCAATTTACCCATATTGGCAAGCACGCATTTATTGGTGGCGCTTCCCTCATTCGTAAAGACGTGCCTCCATATGTCAAGGCGGCCCGTGAACCACTTTCATTTGCGGGTGTCAATTCAGTTGGTTTGCGCCGACGCGGATTCACCGAAGCACAAGTCCGAGAAATCGAAGATATCTATCGTACGCTTTATGTACAAAATAGCAATGTATCTAAAGGCATTAAAGCGGTCCAAGAAACCATGCCAGAAAGTCCGTTGCAGCAAGAAATTATTGGCTTCATTCAAAAAGCTGAAAACGGCGTAATTCGCGGCATGATATGACCCTACAACGCGCACAAGAAATCGACTTACTTATAGAAGATTACGCTTTTGGCGGTAGAGGTATCGCAAGAATTCAAACAGAGAAAGGTCCATTTGTTGTCTTTGTTGACAACGCTTTTCCAGGGCAACTCGTTCGTGCAAAAATTGAAACCAAACGTAAAACTTTTGCCGAAGCCAAATTAGTAGAGGTCCTTCAACGCGCTGAAGTGGAAACCGTATCGACTTTCCAGGAAATTTCCGGAGGCCCATACATTCATGTACCTGTTTCTATCCAAGAAAAATACAAACAAGAGAGTACACTGAGTACTTTTCAACGCCTGAGTGGCATCACGAATAGCCCAGACAAATTCGATTGTTTCATTTCTTCTCCTGCGCATTATCATTACAGGAATAAAATGGAGTACAGCTTTTCGTGCATCGAACACGACTTGCAAACCAATCAAGAACTCGACGACGCTTTTGCCCTCGGTTTCAAACGACGCGGCACATGGTGGAAAGTAGAAAGCCTCAATAAAGCCAGTGGGCTTTTTGATGCCCAATGGGAAGACAAGCTCAAGGATATCCGTCAATATCTGCAACAAACAGGTCTTCCGGCATGGCATCCACCTCAGAAAAAAGGTTTCTTCAGGCATATTGTCGTTAGAAAATCGTTTCTAAACGACCAACTATTGGTTAATCTTGTTACATCAAATGAAGGCTTAGCGCAGTTTGATATCGCAGCCTTCTCTGACTTTTTAACCAAATTGCATCCGCAGCGCATTGCTGGCCTTTGGCACACCGTCAATGACAACGTTGCCGACCGTGCCAAAATCGAAAACGGGTATTCAAAACTCATTTTTGGAGCACCGGTCATAGAAGAAGAATTGGCAGGGTTGCGCTTTCAGATCAGCATGGAAAGTTTTTTTCAGACCAATCCAGCTTGTGCTGAACTTCTTTATGCCAAAGCACTCGATTACTTCTTTGAAGAACCTTTTGCAACTGGCGATATCGCAATGGATTTATTTTGTGGGACTGGAACAATCGGGCAACTCATGGCCAAGCGCAATCCTCAAGTACGAATTATTGGGGTCGACATCGTCGAAAAAGCCATCGAAGACGCCAAACAAAATGCTGCAAAAAATGCCATTCACACCGTAGAATTCTACGCAGCCGATGTAGGTAAATTCCTCAAAGAATATCCCGATTTTCAGGGTAAAATAAAGCGCATCATGCTTGACCCTCCTCGTGCAGGTATTGCTCCAAAAACACTTCAAAAAGTGATTTCTCTTGGCGCTGATACCATTGTTTATATCAGCTGTAATCCATCTACCCAAGCCCGCGATGCCGCAAGCTTAATCGAGGCAGGTTATGTGCTTGAAAAATATGCACTTGTCGATCAATTTCCACATACAGGTCATATCGAGTCAATTGCCAAATTTAAAAAACCATGAAGGTAGAAATACTGGCCATTGGCGACGAACTTCTCATCGGGCAAACCATCAACACCAATGCCGCATGGCTCGGTCAAGAAATGGCTTTAAGAGGCTACCAAGTTCAGCGTGCAACTGCTATTGAAGACAAACCCGAAGCAATTGTCCATGCCCTTGATCATATCTTACCTTCAACCAATTGTGTCATTATCACTGGCGGACTTGGCCCAACAAAAGACGACCTCACCAAACATACACTTGCCAGCTATTTTGAGAGCCCGCTAGAAATACACCAAGCCACCCTCCGTCAAATTGAAGCATTCTTTGCCAGTCGGAACCGACCTATGCTCGAGGTAAACATCCAACAAGCTGCCTTACCTACTAAAGCAAAAATCCTGACCAATCGATTGGGAACCGCTGCAGGCATGTGGTTTGAGCGCAATAATGTTATTTTCATATCCCTGCCGGGTGTACCCTATGAAATGAAAACCATCATGACCGAGGAGGCGTTTGTAGCGTTAGCAAAAAGATTTCAAGGCCATACGCTATATCACCGTACCCTACACACCCAAGGCATCGGCGAATCCTTTCTTGCCGAAAAAATTGCCGACTGGGAAGACCGCGTTAGGGAAGCCGGTTTGGGGCTTGCCTACCTCCCTGCTCCTGGTCTTGTCAAACTTAGACTGAGTTCTTATACGGGTAAAGAAAATCAAGAACTTATCGACCAGTTTTTCCGAGAACTTGAATTGCGCATCCCAGCGCATGTGTTTGGCTACGATGATTGCACCTTAGAACTTGCACTAGGCGTTGAATTATTGGCAAAAAATGCAACCATTGGCACGGTGGAAAGCTGTACTGCCGGGCTACTTGCTCAGCATATTGCGAGTGTATCAGGTGCTTCTGCCTATTACCAAGGTGCATTGCTCACTTATTCAAATGAATTAAAAATGAGCATTGCACAAGTCAGTCCTCAATCCTTGGAACAATTTGGCGCAGTCAGTGAACAAGTTGCGATTGAAATGGCCACAAATGGGCGTCGCATTTTAGGCGTTGATTACTGTTTGTCAACAACAGGTGTTGCGGGCCCAACCGGGGGCACACCAGATAAACCTGTAGGGTTGGTATGGGTTGGACTAAGCGGGCCTACCGGCACTATTGCCAAACGTTTTCAATTTGGAGACCAGCGCCAACGCAACCTTGAAATGACTGTACTTGGCGCCATGAATTGGCTGCGTTACACACTTCAAACTACTTAAGGAACATATAATTTGGTACCTGCCTCGGCATGTCGGATGATATAAAAACCTGAATCAAGCGCAAACCCTTGTAATTTCTCGGCGCTATTTGCAACCACTAACTGGCCATTGAGGCGGTATATCTCAATTTGTTCATTCTGTTCAAAACCTTCGAGGATTAATTGGTTTTCAGTATCAATATAAATTCCATAATGTTGGGCTTGATCTTCACTTGCAAGACCAACAGTATTGTATATCAATTCGACATCATCAATAAGTACTTCGTCATTTGCGCTTCCGCCGCCTGGGATATGATTGGTAGTAAACGTGAGTAAAATAAACTTAGGTGCTAAGCCTGTGTTCACCGTGTATACAAATGGTACTGAGAAGCGTTGCCAAGCGTTATTGGTAGGCGAAAACTGTAAATCAGCCTCTGCGACAATATACGGCTGAGAAGCCGAATTAACCGGGTCTTGTACCGCAAATTGGTCGTGAATCAAGGCGTGCATTCCGGCTTTTTCAGAAGATCCGGCAGTGTATCTTGCCCAAAAAACTATTGAATCAGGTGCTTGGGTCAACGCCTCTGAAAAAGCCGCATCGCCAATGACGGAGTAATTGTAATTATCTGGGCTGCTTAAGTTGGAACTACCCATATTCATGCGCCCTGTGGTTAAAACGCCATTTGCCATAATACCCAGTGTGCTTTTGGACCAAATGCGCGCACAGTAAGCCCCTGAGGCCCCAGGTCGAACTGCACTCGAACGCTCAATTTGCTTTGATGCAAACGATGAAAAACTACCCGTAGCTGTTTTAAATGAAGACCAATTCGTGGGCTCCTCTTGATTAGAACCAAGGTTGTCCCAGTTTTCAAACCCGGAATTGCCTATTTGTTGGGCAAAAAAAGTGGTTTGAAGTCCAAGAAAGAGGATGGTAGTAAGTGCTTTCATAGTTAGGTATTTAGAACAAATATAACATTTTAGGTAACTTTACCGCATGAAAGCAGCAGCGCACTTACCCGTTATGGAACACTTTTATACCTTGCAAGGCGAAGGTAAGCACACGGGCCGTGCTGCTTATTTTATTCGTTTGGCGGGTTGCGACGTAGGTTGCGTCTGGTGCGATGTCAAAGAGAGTTGGGATATTTCTGCGAATCAATATATGTCTGTAGACCAACTAGTTACCGAAGTTGCCAAAACACCTACAGATTTTGTCGTTATTACAGGCGGTGAACCAACGATGCATGCCCTCGAAGACTTATGCGACGCGTTGCATGCGCATGGCTACCAAATCGCCATTGAAACAGCGGGGGTGCATCCGCTCAAGGGGCAAATCGATTGGTATTGTTTCTCGCCAAAAAAATTCAAAGCACCCATTGAAGAGGCCTATACTTTAGCCAACGAATTGAAAGTGGTCATTGCCCATCCTTCGGATTTTGAATGGGCCGAACTACATGCCGCAAAAGTGCAAGCCCACTGCGAATTGTATTTACAAACCGAATGGGAGAAGCAGGAGCGCTTTTTACCCCTCATCATCGAATATATCAAACGCAACAAAAAGTGGAAAATCTCGTTACAGACGCATAAATACATGCAAATTCCATGAGGTTTTCCCTGCTTTTCTTACTCCTCCTATTTTCAAGCCACCACATTTACGCACAATTCCCTTACTCAACTTCGAGTAAAAAAGCGATAAAACTATTTGAACAAGCCCAAAAAGCGCCTACTGCGCAGCGCAATCCGCAAACGGGAGCCCCCAACTACTCAGAAGGGATCAAACTCATCGACGCTGCACTTCAAAAAGACCCCAATTTTTGGGAAGCCTATTTATTAAAAGCTGAATTTCTCGAATACCAAAGAAAATACGCCGAAGCTGCAAGTTGCTATCAAAAGGCTTTAGAAATTGACCCCACACACAGCATAAGCGGGAATACACACTTTTTTTTGGCTGTCTGCCAACTCACCATCGGAGAATACACAAAAGCGCTGCAAACCATTCAAGTTTTTCTAAATAATCCAAACGCCAACGAAAAATGGCAAAACCAAGCTTATCAGATCAAGGCCTGTGCTGAATTTTCAATTGCTTCAATGCAGCAACCAAAATCTTTTAAACCCCAAAACGCTGGGCAAGGAATCAATACCGCATTCCCAGAATATTACCCCACACTTACCGTCGATGGACTTCAACTGCTTTTTACCAGAAGGTTGCCGTTTACTGAAGACGGAAAGCCAGACGAACAAGAAGATTTTTTCTCTTCTCATTACGACCCTCAATCGGATACTTGGGGAGCCGCCAAACCCATGCCTAGCAACATCAATACAACATGGAACGAAGGTGCGCCAACCATTTCGGGCGATGGCAAAACCATCATTTTTGTAGCTTGTACGGATCCATCCGGCGTAAACTACGGAGGCAACCGAACAGGTAAAGGCTCTTGTGATTTGTTTATTACTGAGAAAATCAATGGCCGTTGGACTACCCCCATCAATTTACCGGGCAATGTCAATACTTCCAATTGGGAAACGCAGCCTTCCTTAAGTGCCGACGGTAAAACACTCTATTTTATTCGGGCGGTCAGGAGCCGTGAGGGCAGATCAAATAGTGATATTTATGTTGCACATCAATTGTCAAATGGAGAATGGTCGGAAGCTGAAAGACTTTCGAATGTGATCAACACCACCTCAAATGAAGAATCGGTACAAATTCATCCTGATGGCAAAACCCTTTATTTTGCCTCTCGAGGCCATGTTGGACTCGGTGGCTCCGATTTATTTGTCAGTACAAAAGACGCCAAAGGAAATTGGAGTAAGCCAGTCAATTTAGGTTATCCGATTAACACGCGTTTTGATGAAAACTCACTTTTAGTTTCGGCACAAGGCGATATCGCTTTTTTTGCTTCGGACAGAGAAGGTGGCTTTGGAGGGCTCGATATCTATTGGTTCGAGTTACCAAAAGAACTGCAGGCCGTACAAACTTTTTATTTCGAAGGCACCGCCTTTGATGCGCTTTCCAAAAACAAACTGCCTGCCTACATTCAGCTCACCGATTTATCTACGGGTCAACGGGTATATGAGGGTAATGCAGATGCCTTCGACGGAAAAATCACCTTGCCTTTGCCAATAAACCGGAGCTATGCTGTGTTGGTCAATCATAAAGGCTACCATCCATTTTCTTTAAATTTTGACTTGACCCAGAAAGAAAATGCACAAAGTTATATCCTGGAAATGCCACTCAATCCACTGCAATCGGCTGCTGAAAATATCCTCAACAATGTTTTCTTTGATCTAGCTAAAGCCACATTGCGTCCTGAATCAAAAGTGGAGCTTTTGAATCTAGCGAACTACCTCAAGAACAACCCTGCCTTGCGTATTGAAATCCAGGGGCACACCGATAGCCAGGGTGATCCAGCAAAAAATATGCTCTTGTCCGAGGCACGATCCAAAGCGGTTGCGGATTTCCTAATTCAAGAAGGAATTGATCCAAAAAGACTTACTTTTAAAGGCTACGGGTCGAGCAAACCAATAGTGACTGATGCAGCAATTGCCAAATTAACAGATCCAAAGGCAATTGAAGCTGCACACCAAAAAAACCGTAGAACCAGCTATAAAATCAACCCATGATCCCATTCTTAAGACTCATTCGGATAAAAAACCTTTTGGCAATTTTAATTGCCATGCTCGGGGCGGCTTTTTTCTTGCACAAAGAAAATAAGGACCAATACATTGATTTCAATGCCCTGCATTTTGGCTTACTTCTTTTCTCCACTTTAATTATTGCAGCAGCTGGTCATATCATCAACGATTACTTTGACCTTAAAGCCGACCGCATCAATAAGCCAGAAGCAATGGTTTTGACAAAATACATGAACAAACGATGGGCTATCCTAGCCAACTGGATATTAAACGGAGTCGGTTTTCTTATCGCATTGATTCTTTCATGGCATTATGAAAGCCTCATCTTTATTTTCGTACACCTATTAAGCATCAATCTCTTATGGTTTTACAGCGCCTATTGGAAACGCAAATTGGTCTTAGGCGCGGTGGTCTTGGCAGCACTACCCGGCTTGGTATTGTTCCTTGTGTGCTGGTTTTTTCAAGTGCTCAATGAAAACAGCGCCGCGTTTTCTCCTTATCATGCACACACCTGGAGCACCTATCTCGATTACCGTTTTATTTATTTTGTGGCCATTTGCGCATTTTTCATCAACCTCAGCCGTGAAATCATCAAAGATATCCATGATATGCCAGGTGATGCATTGATCAATGCCCACACGATCCCTCGTCAAATTGGTGCCAAGAAAGCCCAATTTATGGCTCTTCTCATCCTTCAATTGCCTGGGATACTATTTGTGTTGTTGCAATTGATGACCAACTTTGAACTCCCTACATCCTATGTCAAACTAGCTCTTGGGGCTACCGAAACTTTATTTATCGGTGGTTTAGCTGCCTATTTTTGGGCGCCTCAGCTCTTGGAAAAATATTTACGATGGATACCTACCTTGGCCATCATTCTCGGTTTAACCTGTTTATATTTCTAACATGCGTCTGGTATTAGGTTCTGCATCACCCCGTAGAAGAGATTTGTTAACTGATCTTGGTTTTGAATTTCGCGTACTAACCGCAGAAGCCGATGAATCATTTGATCCACAACAAAGTCCGGAGGAAATCGTATTGGCCATCTGCCGCAAGAAAATGGAAGCAATATGGCCTTTAGTAGCACCCGATGAACGACTCATCTGTGCAGATACAATTGTGTATTTAGATGGCAAAGTACTGGGCAAGCCTCAGCATAAAGCAGCGGCCATTCAAATGTTACAACAACTTTCAGGCAAAACACACGAAGTATATACCGGCGTATTGATCAAAGACGAACTTGGCGAACATCAACTTGTCGATTGTACTTCAGTACGATTTCAGGAATTGCGTTTAGAAGATATCTTGCACTACATCGAACACCATAATGCCTTAGATAAAGCAGGTGCCTATGGCATTCAAGACTGGATTGGCCAAATTGGGGTTATCGAAATACGAGGTTCATACACCAATGTTATGGGTTTGCCAACCCAACGACTTTATCCGTTTCTTAAAAGTATTTTGACATAAAAAAAACCGCGGGTGTCGCGGTTTTTTTTATTGAACGTCTTTGCGTTTAGAGCTTTACACTAAACTCTACGCGGCGGTTTTTTGCATCTTTGACCTCTTGATCGTCATCTTCGCCAATTTCAGTGCTTGGCACTGTATCTGACTTATAGCTCTTGACAATACGGTCTTCAGAAATACCATTATTGACGAGGTACTTAACTGCAGCAGCTACGCGCTTACGGTCCATATCGAGGTATTCTTCGTTTTCTGCACCTGCTTTGATCTCAAGGGCATCGTTGTGGCCGGTGATTTCAATTCTTAGGCTTGGATTGGCATTCATTTGAGCCACAATGAAGTCGAGATTTACACGCGCGTTTTCAGTCAATGAAGATTTACCAGCACGGAAATAAATGGTTTGAGCGGCAATCTTTTTTTCGGTATTCATTTTGTCATTGACTTCTGGCGTCTTGTCAAAAACCAAAGTGCTGAACGAATCTTCAATTTTTGGCGGTTTCGCATTGAAACAAGCGCACTCAGACGGATTATCAACTAAACGAACAATAATGTTGTCAATGTAGTAATACGCATGTGTAAGGGCATCAGCCTCTGCATCTTTTGGTTTTTTAACGGCCTGGAACTGTGTGTTCTCATTGCGGTCAAAATTGCCAATGGTGAGGAACTTTTCGTCTCCTTTGGCGGTGTAAGTATTACACACTTTCTCCCAACCAAAGAAACCGTTGTAGACCTTATTAAGTTGGGCTTTCATGACGTGATCACCGGCCATATAGATGGCACCTGGCTCGCCATTTGCTGGCATGTCTTTTGAAAAATATACGCCTAGGTTATTGTTGGCAAACTTAGAAGACTCACTTAAAGAAACCGAATATTCTACACAATACGTAAGGCCTTTTTTAAGTGTAACGGGTTCTTTACCTTGCATTAATTGAATGGTAATGTATGAACGCTCACCAGCTAATTTACCCGGTTTGTAAGTAACGATTCCGGCATAGACATTGCCACCATTTTCTGTAGTAGGCTCTTCTGAACCATATACGTTGGCCGGAATTCCGATATCGCCGGTTGCATTTTTTGAGAATAGATCGGCTTGGAGTTCAGTTGGTGAACTGATGCCTTTACCTGCTGCGGCAATGCCACCAAGTTCTGTGAGGTCTTCAGAAGCACCTTCAAAAGTAATGTTGACGATTTCTTTCTCGTTGGTTTTCTTGCTCTTTTGAGCGAATGCAGTTGTAGACAGTGCTATAACCGAACAAGCAAATAGGAAGCTACGAATTGGCATGGTTTGAAATTTCATAGTTTTTAACGGTATTTATAAATACTTTAACCTTTTCTGGGTCAATATCTGGATAGACTCCGTGACCCAAATTTACAATATGTCTTTGACTTTTAAAGGAATTGAGCATTTTTTTGGTTTCTTGCTCGATAATTTGGGTGCTTCCATAGAGCACACAAGGATCTAAATTTCCTTGCAAAGTCTTTTGTGCTTGAACCAAACTTCGTGCCACAGGTACAGACATATTCCAATCCAGACCAATGGTAGTGCAGGAAAGTTGACAAATTTCTGGCAAAGAAGCAACCGCTCCTTTCGAAAAAACCGTGAGCGGAACACCAACCAGTGCTTCGCAAATTTGTTGTATGTACTTGAGACCAAACTCACGGTATTGGTCTTCACCGAGAATACCCGCCCAAGAGTCAAATAGTTGCAACGCATCGGCACCAGAATTGACTTGTCCTTTGAGATAAGCAATGGTAGTATCGGTAATGCGCTGTAATAATTGATGTGCTAATTCTGGCTGTGTGTAAAGAAACTTTCGAGATTCACTGAATGTTTTTGAACCCTTGCCTTCTACCATGTAGCAGAGAATGGTCCAGGGAGCACCAGCAAAACCAATTAATGGGACGCGGCCGTTTAAACCTGCTTTGGTTTGTTTGAGCGCTTCGAAGACATACCACAAACGATCTTGTACATCTATTGTGGTGTCGAGACGATCGAAATCGG
The DNA here is from genome assembly GCA_964540625.1 of uncultured Lishizhenia sp. Lineage (GTDB taxonomy): Bacteria > Bacteroidota > Bacteroidia > Flavobacteriales_D > Crocinitomicaceae > UBA952. The sequence continues at coordinate 17,570 of CAZINO010000009.1, forward strand.
CTTGGCTGCGGATGGTGTTTTCAAACCAAGGACCTTTTTGTTCTATCATTTGATATGGTAAGCCCATGGCCTCTGGAATCACGAGGATATCCGAGAAAATAATAGCGGCGTCAACGCCGAGTAAATCGACTGGCTGAATGGTGACTTCAGTTGCAAATTCAGGGGTTTCAACCAGTTCTTTGAATCCAGAAAGCTTGGAACGAACGGCACGGTATTCTGGTAAAATACGGCCAGCTTGACGCATGAGCCAAACTGGGTAGCGCTCAATGGCCTCACCACGGTGCGCACGAAGGAATAAATCGTTTTGAATCATTAGCACAAAGGTACGTATTTACCATTGAATTTCAGGCTTCCCGAGCATGCGCAAAAACGCATTGGTTTTGCTAAAATGCTTACAGCCAAAAAAACCGCGATGCGCAGCGAGCGGAGACGGGTGCACGGCCTTTAATATCAGGTGCTTAGACGAATCAATCTGACTTGCTTTCGCTTGCGCTTTGGCCCCCCAAAGGATAAATACAATATTTTCTTTTTCGGTGGCAATTTTTTCTATAACGGCGTCGGTAAACCGCTCCCAACCCCAATTCCTATGGCTATCAGGCTTCCCCTGCTCTACGCTCAGTACGGAATTGAGCAACAAAACGCCTTGTTGGGCCCAATGCGTTAGATCGCCGTTTTTCAAATCTGGGAGTGCAAGGTCATTTTTTCTTTCTTTCAAAATATTTACCAAGCTTTTAGGTAGCGGCCGAACGTCAGGGGCCACAGAAAAGCACAATCCGTTGGCGTGACCCTTTGTAGGGTACGGATCTTGACCTAAGATCACCACTTTGAGCGCATCCCAAGTGCAATATTTAAAAGCATTGAAAAGTTGGTCCTGAGGAGGGAAAATTGAAGGGTCAGAAAGTAAATACGCCTGTGAAACTTTTTTTTGAAGTGCTAAAAAATAGGGGGAATTAAATTGATCCACCAAAATAGGATGCCATGATGAATCCAAAGGGAAATTCATGTTAGTCAAGATCTATAAGGGCCACCCACAAGGTGATTTTACCATTGTCCATGCGAGGCCAAATTGGTCGAATACGACCGTCATAGGCAGCTATACTCAGGTAATCGCCAAAAAAGACCATTGCGCTCGGTAAAAATGGACGCTCGGAAATACGCACTTCTTTAAACGTTTGACCGCCATCTTTGCTCGTAGCCCAATAGACATCTGTTCTGTTATCTTTAAAACGTCTTCGGTCGTAATATACAAAGTGAAGGTCGCCTCTGATCGGATCAACGGCCATATTACAGAGGAACTGATGGCGATTTGAAGTGTCTTGGTTGACTCGGATGGGCTCAGACCAAGTTTCACCTAAATCGGTTGACTTGAGCAACCAAACATCGGTGTTGTCTGGACCGCCACGTTGATCCGACCAATTGAGATAGAGTGTACCCTGTTGGGGGCCACCGCTCAGGTCAGAAAGTAAAAAAGGCATGCCATTTGACCGATATATTCCTGGAATCTGGTAATCCCAGCCGCCAACATGATCAATGACTTTGCGTTCTTCGGCAAACCAAGTAAGACCGCCATCGGTTGAACGCTGAAACATGATTCCTTTGGGTCCAGACCAAGTGACACAAATTTCACCATTAGGTCCAAGAGCAGGTACAGCTCCTTCTAGGCTGTTGTCTCCGTCAGAGCAATCGCCATTAAATTTAGATATGCAAAGTGGTGCTGTCCAAGAGAGACCGCGATCTGTTGATTTAGAGAACATCACCATTGAGCTATCTTCTGGATCGGTTGAATCATAGACATCAAATTGGGTCCAGGTCATGTAAACCACATTGGTTTTAGGATCGATTACCACCCACTGTTTGTCTTGCACTTTGGCGCCATTTGGCGCAGGAAAAGAGCCTTTTGAAAATTGACCAGGCTTGTCGGCAACTTGGCAAACAATGCGATCGATGCGCGTTGCTTTTTTGTAATCACTCAAGTGAAAATAATACAATCTTCCTTGTTGGTCGTATTGCAAAACCGGATCGCCAAATACACCATATGGGCTTTTTAACGCGCTCGATTTCCAGGTTTTGCCACCATCTGAAGAGAAATGATAACCTTGTATGACGCTTCCGGCAGAAATTTCATTTGGATTGCGCGGATTAATGGCAATTGACGGCTCGCACTCGTTAAACTGATATTTCGCTGAAACGGGCGGTATTTGGATATTTTTAAAGCTTTGAGCTTGGAGCGTAGACCAAATGAGACTAGCGCAACCAATAAAGAAGTAACGGTGCATTATTATCTTTGATTTGAATGGAATATTGAGGTCGAGTCCATGTTTTGAAAGCGCATTTTGTAGTGAACAATTTACCATCTCGGGCAACTAACAATTCAAGGCTTGCACCGGTTTGTAAATTATTGTATTTATTCTCAAGAGCAGTTTTGTTGATACGGTATCCGTCGCAGGCAATGATTTCGTCACCGGCGCTAATTCCAGCATCTTCGGCGGCAGATCCACTGCGCACAGAACGTACTTTAATGAGCTCACCTTCTTCTAATGAAAGTCCGAGATTGGTCAGTGCCGCACTATTGTCTGTAACTGTTAGACCCATTGGCTCGAAATACTTTTTGTACGGGATAATTTGCGTTCCATTGATGTAGTTTGTGAAAAAAGCTTGCATATCTTCTCCGCAATAAGTTGAAAGTTCTTGCTCAAATTCTGCCTCGGTAAAACCCCGTTTGAGTCCGAGCGCATATTTTTGGTAGAGCAGTTGCATAAAGCCGTCTAGACTTTGCTTTCCTTTAGATTTCTGAATCAGGTAGGCATCGAGTACCGCTCCCAGCACGGCTCCTCTTGAATAGTAAGTCATGGTGGTGTTGCCTGAATTTTCATTCGGGCGATACGCCTTGATCCAGGCGTCAAAACTGGCATGCGCAACTGGCTGAACTCTTGCTCCGGGTGAGCCTTCTACATAATTAATTTGAGATTGCAATTTACTCACAAACTCAGCTTTGGTGTAGAATCCGGCACGCAAGAGCAGCAATTCGTCGTAATACGAAGTAATGCCTTCCATAACCCAAAGCAATGACGTATAGCATTCTTGATCGTAGTTGAAGGGGCCTAATTCAATGGGGCGAATGCGTTTGACATTCCACAAATGAAAATACTCATGGGCCACCAGATTGATGAAACCTAAATAATTGGAACCAGAATAAGACCAACGGCTCACACTTAAAACGCAAGAATTTAAGTGCTCTAGACCACCTTGACCATCTGTTACATTATGAACAATAAATAAGTAATCTTGATTGGGATTGCTTCCAAAAACACCTGTGGCAGCCTCGACTACCTTGGCCATGTCTCTTTGGAGTTGGGCTACATTATAGTTGGCCTCTCCGTACATAGCCACACGGTGGCGCACACCTGCAGCCAAGAAGTTGAATTCCTGTTGGTTCCCAATTTCAATTGGGCTATCTACCAATTGGTCGTAATCAGAAAAAACAAATGATTGCACCCCAGGCTCTGATTTGAAATCCGCGGAAAGCAAGGCCGTACTGATTTTTTTGAAACTCGCATGTGGGTAAATTTTAAGAATACCTTGTTGGTTGCGGGTTTCTTCGGTGTACATGAATACGCCGGCGCCCGCCACAAAACCGTGAGTGTTATCGAGATAAGGGGTACGAACCGATAATTCAAAGGCGTAAACTTCATAAAAAAGCGAAAAATTAGCCTTCCCATCACATTGAACCTCCCAGGTATTTTTACTCTTCTTTTTGACAACTAATTGGTTGCCTTCTGCATCGAGCGCTTTGACCTGATTAAGGTTTTTAGAAAATTCGCGCACTAAATAAGAACCGGGGGTCCAGACAGGCATTTTGAAGGTCTGAACAGCCGAATTATTTTCAGCAACTTGAATTTTGACCGCAAAATAATGAGAATTAGGTTGAGGCATTGACAAATGGTAAGTGAGTTTGCTGGCCAAAAATCCAAAAGGGAGACAAAACAAAAAGAAGAGCGCAAAAAGTGATTTCATATGAGAGCTTGTGAAAAAATCGAACTACAAAAAAAGAATAATTAGCTAAGGATGAACATTTTTAATTGAACAGATTTACGAATTAAAGAAAATCAAAAATCAATCCAAAAGCTGAATGTTGGCCGCCGTAATTTTTGCTTTCTCGACCAATTCTTCGACTGTTTCAGTGCCAAAGCGTAATGCTACTGCCATGCGGCGATATGGACGCATTGTTGGTTTACCAAAAATGCGAATTTCTGTATTTGGGTCCTTTAAAACAGTGTTTAGGCCTCCGAATGTGGGCGCATTTTCACTATTTTTTGAGGCCAAAACTACAGCACTCGCTCCGTTTTGGATCTGTCGAATTTCGGTGATTGGCAAACCTAAAACAGCGCGCGCGTGCAGTTCGAATTCATTGAGATTCTGGGTGCCAGCCAAAGTAACCATACCGGTGTCATGAGGCCGTGGTGATAACTCTGAGAAATAGGCACCGTCTTTGGTAATAAAGAATTCGACTCCCCAAATACCAGCACCGCCAAGTGCCGCGGTGACCCGCGCAGCCATATCTTGTGCCTCGGCTAAATGCGCCGCATTCATGGGCATTGGCTGCCAACTCTCTTGGTAATCGCCCCTTTCTTGCCGATGTCCAATTGGCGCACAAAATAGAGTTGGGCCTTCTTTTTGAGTAACGGTCAATAAGGTGATTTCGTAATCAAAATCAATAAATCCTTCGACAATCACTTCTTTGAGATCCCCTCTGGAACCTTCCATGGCGTAAGTCCAAGCGGTTTCGATTTCCGCCTCTGACCTGACAACGGACTGCCCCTTTCCAGAGCTCGACATCAACGGTTTTACCACACAAGGCAAACCACAAAATGCAACGCCTTCTTTAAGTTCTTCGAGTGAGGTGGCATATTGATAAGGAGCTGTTCTGACACCCACTTCTTTGGCAGCAAGATCTCTAATTGCTTTGCGATTCATTGTGAAATTGGCCGCTTTGGCACTCGGGACTACTTGAATTCCTTGTGCTTCATAGGTGTAAAAACGCTCTGTTCTAATGGCTTCGATTTCAGGAACAATGATGTCGGGTTGGTGCTTGGCTACAACCAAATCGAGCGCATTTGCGTCTAACATATCGATGACTTCGAATTGATCTGCCACCTGCATAGCAGGCGCACCCGGATAATTATCGACGGCCACGACCGTCTGGCCATAGCGTTTAGCTGCAATAACGAACTCTTTTCCGAGTTCTCCGGATCCGAGCAAGAGAATTTTGAACTTCATAGAACAAATGTAAGCCAAAAGCAAAGAAATTGTTATTTTTGGAAGAATAGATGAGTACAATTAAGACAGAGATTGAGCAGTTTGACCCGATTTTTCTCAGAGAAATGGCCGATGTCAACCTGATGAACCGCGTAGATACCAAATTTGCATTTCGTCAAGACGACCTCCTTCGCTTTTTGCCCATATTAGCCAGCAATTATCGCGCACTGAAGGTAGAGGGAACAATGCTCCCTCACTACGAAAGTCTCTATTTTGACGATGAATCCTTTTCATTTTTCAGAGACCATCACAACGGAAAAGCCGATCGTTTTAAAGTGCGCATCCGAAAATACGTCGAATCAAATATTCACTTTTTAGAAATCAAACATAAAGTCAAGGGCCGAACTGACAAAAGGCGCATCCTTACCGAAAACTTTAACGAGCTCCAAGAAGAAAAAGAACGCGATTTCTTGCGTCGTCAACTCAATGAAGATACACAGCTCAAACCCACCATGTGGAACTCTTTTCAGCGCATTACGTTGGTCTCCAAAACAAGCAAAGAAAGACTCACCCTGGATTTCAATATCAAATTTCACATGGGTGAGGTACAACGAGACTTTGATCAACTCGTTATTGCCGAACTCAAACAAGAAGCCCTCGACCGCAATTCACCTTTTTATCAACTCATGAAAAAAGAAAGGATACGCCCCTATCGCCTCTCGAAATACTGTATTGGCAGCGTTGAGATCTACGGTGAAGAAGTTCTCAAATTCAATCGCTTCAAAAAGAAGCTCCTCTTTTTAAATAAAATCAACCATGCTAGCTAACCTCTTTTTTCTACTACCTCTCAAGAAAGCAATTTCTCCAAATGCCATTACCTGGTTCAGTGAAGACTTCTACGGCCTGCTCATTCGCTTGGCTATTAACTTATTGTTTCTAACCATATTAATTCGTGTATTGTACTACACTAAAACGCGTCGCAAGGACTATCTTTTCACGTATTACCTCATTGGAACAATTACCTTTTTCCTTTGCTTCGGCCTCATGCAAATGGATATTGATACCGGAATGGGTTTGGGCCTATTTGCCATTTTTGGCATTATTCGTTACCGTACCGACGCCATCGAAATCAAAGAAATGACCTATTTATTCATGGTCATCGGCATCAGTGTTGTCAATGCGCTGGCCTCCAATGAACTCAGTATATCTGAAGTTGGCGTCATCAATATTTCAGTCGTTTTATTGACCTATGTACTTGAAAACATCTGGCTCATGAAGCATGAAACGCGCAAAACGATCAATTATGAGCGCATCGACCTTATCAAGCCAGAAAACTACGACCTCATGAAAGCCGACCTCGAAAAACGAACTGGCCTTACCATCAATAGAGTTGAGGTCGGAAAAATCGACTTCTTGAACGACACAGCAATGGTTCGGATTTATTATTTTGCCGACGAACAAGAGTACTCGGATTACCACGTTCAATAAATGAAAAAAATTGCGCTGTACCCACTCGCACTGCTCTATGGTGTCGTCATTTGGTTGCGCAACAAATTATTTGATTGGAGCGTTTTTAAGAGCCTTCCGATTCCTGGAAAATCTATTTGCATTGGCAATATTGCCGTCGGCGGTACCGGTAAATCGCCGCATGTCGCATACCTCATTGAGTATCTTTCTGAGCGTTTTGCCATACAAGTATTAAGTAGAGGATACGGCAGAAAAACGAAAGGCTACTTAGAGATCTCGACCCATTCCAGCGCCGCTCAAGTTGGTGATGAACCACTCATGCTTTTTGAAAAATATCACACCATGGCCCACTTCGCGGTATGTGAAAACCGAAAATTTGGCGTTCAACAACTTAAAAAAGAAAACCCAGAAGCAATTCTTCTACTCGATGACGCCTTTCAGCACCGCTGGGTAAAAGCCGGTTTAAATATCGTTTTGAGCACCTATGACCGGCCTTTTTGGAAGGATGAGCTCTTACCAGCAGGACGCTTGAGAGAGTCAGCTTATGCGCTCAAAAGAGCAGATGCGCTGGTCATCACGAAATGTCCGGCTTTTGAGGCAATTGATGCCAACGAATTGGCACAAATCAGCGCAAAGTTTGATATTCCCGTGTTTTTCTCTGGCTACCGCTACAAGCCATTGCAAGTGCTCACAAGACCTGTAGCCGAGTTGAACAAAGCGCTTTTAGTGAGCGCTATCGCAGATCCGAAGCAACTCGAGCACGCTTTGCCAAAACCAATGCATTTTGAACAAATGCATTTCGCGGACCACCATGCCTACACGAAACAGGATATCAAAGCTATTCACCATTTTTTTGATACCTTTGCAGATGAAAACACAGTGCTTGTCACGACCGCCAAAGACTGGATAAAAATTGCGTCTTTGTTGAGTGAAGAAGAACAACAAAAATACCCTTGGTATTTGATTTCTTTTGAACTCGAGTGGCATGACCAAGCCGCATTTAACCAATTTATTAGCGCTTATGTTGACGCAAATTAAAGAAAGCACCGCATACATTCAGAGCAGAACACAAGTTCAGCCATCAATCGGCATCATTCTAGGTACGGGTCTTGGTGGCTTGGTCAAAGAAATTGAAATCATTGACGAGATCAACTACCAAGACATCCCTCACTTTCCTGTTTCAACTGTAGAAAGTCACTCAGGTAAACTCATTTTTGGTCGCATTGGCGGTAAAAATGTGGTTGCCATGCAAGGCCGTTTTCATTATTACGAAGGTTACACCCTACAACAAGTCACGTTTCCCGTACGCGTCATGAAACTGCTCGGCATTGAAAAGCTTTTTGTGAGTAATGCCTCTGGTGGTGTGAATCCCGATTTCGAAGTCGGTGAAATCATGATCATGAACGACCACATTAATCTTTTTCCAGGCAATCCGCTTATCGGCAAAAATATCGATGAACTTGGCCCTCGTTTTCCCGACATGAGTGACCCTTATGACCAAGAAATGATCGACAAAGCCTGTCAAATTGCCAAAGACCTTGGTATCCGCGTTGCTGTTGGCTGTTATGCAGGTCTGACTGGCCCAACACTTGAAACCCCGTCGGAGTACAAATATGTCCGCGTCATTGGCGCCGATGCCGTTGGAATGTCCACCGTTCCAGAAGTCATTGTAGCGCGTCACATGAGCATTCCTTGTTTTGCCATTTCAATCATCACCGACCTCGGTGTGCCCGGTAAAATCAAAAAAGTGAGTGTCCAAGATGTGATTGAAGTGGCCAGCAGACAAGAGCCAAAAATGACGCAAATCATGAAGGAACTTATTTCCAGTATCTAAACTATTTGAGCATGGAAGATTCCCTTAGAGCGCGCTATGAAGTTGTCATTGGACTCGAAGTCCACGCGCAACTCCTCACGGATACCAAAGCCTATTCCGCGGATCTCAATGCCTATGGTTCTGCGCCAAATACGAACATTAGCGCCATTACCCTTGGTCATCCGGGTACATTGCCCGTAATGAATCGCAAAACTATAGACTTCGCCATTAGACTCGGGCTAGCTTGCGGTTGCCAAATTGCACCCAATCAGCATTTTGCACGTAAGAACTACTTTTATCCAGATTTACCAAAAGGATATCAAATTACACAAGATACAACCCCAATTTGTACAGGTGGTCAAATTCTGATTCGCACCGAAGATGGGCAACAAAAACCAATCGGCCTGACCAGAATCCACATGGAAGAAGACGCCGGTAAAAGCATACATGACGTCGATGTCTTTGACACGCTTGTCGACCTCAACCGTGCCGGAACGCCATTGCTTGAAATCGTTTCTGAACCAGATCTTCGCTCCTCAACTGAGGCCTATAATTACCTCACAGAGGTTCGTAAACTGCTCCGCTACCTCGATATCTGTGATGGCAACATGGAAGAAGGTTCTATGCGTTGTGATGCCAATGTATCTGTTCGTCTTGTTGGCGCCAAAGATTTTGGAACCAAGGTCGAGGTCAAAAACATGAACTCGATTCGCAATGTACAACGAGCCATTGAATTTGAAATTACACGTCAGATTGAAGCGCTCGAAAGTGGACAAACACTGGTTCAAGAAACCCGCGGTTTCGATGCGCTGAAAGGCAGCACTATTTCGATGCGTACAAAAGAAGCTGCCAACGACTATCGCTATTTTCCTGAACCTGACCTCCCACCAATTCACGTCAGCACAGCTCATATTGCGCAAATTGCTGCCCAAATGCCCGCACTGCCAAATGCCCTATTTGAGCGCTACACAAAAAGCTATGGTTTAAGTGACTACGATGCCTACAATATAACCGATCAGAAAGGATTGGCGCTCTACTACGAAGGCCTTATCGCACACACAAAAAACTATAAAGCCGCCGCAAACTGGCTCATGGGAGAAATCAAATCATACCTCAATGAACAGGGAATCGACATCACGTCTTTTCCTTTGGCTCCAGGCCGCATTGCAGCGCTTATAGACCTCATCGATGCAGGAAAAATTTCCAACTCTATCGCTGCTCAACGCGTATTTCCGGAATTGTTCAAAAGCGAGCAAAGCCCATTGGAAATTGCCGAAGCACTCAACCTGATTCAAAGTTCGGACAGCACTGTCATTGAAGGGTTTATTGCAGAAGTCATCAGAAGTAATCCCAATGAGGTAGAACGCTACAAAAATGGCGAAAAGCAACTCATCGGCTTTTTTATGGGGCAACTCATGAAAGTATCTGGCGGAAAAGCAGACCCAAAAGCCTCCAATGCCCTGCTCAGACAAAAACTAGAAGCCCAATGACAGCAACTTGGTCGCGACGTCAAATTTTAATCCTAGTTGGTGTTTTACTTGCAATACTCGCTGTTATTTGGTGGGTTTCCAGAAGTGAACTCGAGAAAAATGGTTTAGAAGAAAACGTATTGATCAGCGGTCAAATCAAAGGCGCAGGGGGGCTTCAGCTTTTTTTAGAAGCACCCAGTGACCGCGGCACCATTTCTGTTGCACAAACCGAAATTGAAGCCGATGGCTCTTTTGAACTGCCCGCCAATATTCCAGGTTTGGGTATTTACAACCTTAGGATATCTGACCTCAATGGCAGCACACTTTGGCTGCCTTTGCAGCCCAAAGATGAACTGAGTGTTCGTTGTAAAATCGAAAATTTCGGCTTTCAGCCAGGTATCAAAGGCGTTCCTTGGGCCAAAGCTTATGCCCAACTCATGCAAGCCACTCAAAAATTTGAAAACACGCAGAAAGATCTCCAAGCAAATGTGCGTGGCCTGAGTCAAGATGTCATTCAAGAAGCCTACACCTTGGCTAAAAACAACTACGAAACTTTTTGTGTTAAAGCCATTCTTCGCGATTTAAAGAGTCCGTTAAACATTATGCTCAGCATGAATCTGCTGCCAACTACAGGTTTCGAAGATTGGAATAGCAACCACCTCAGCGTTCTTGAAAAACTCAGTATGGCTTTTGCCAAACACTACCCTGGACAGCCAGCTAGCACCAATATGCAAGCGCAGTACCAACAAATTGAAGATGCCTTTTTTGCATATACGCAAATGACCAATGGCAGTATGCCCGCTTTGCCCATCTCGCTTCCTGGTCCAGATGGCAAAACACGCAACCTGAGCGACTTAAAAGGAAAATACGTGCTCATTGACTTCTGGGCATCGTGGTGTGGTCCTTGTAAAATTGAAATGCCCAACGTGGTTGCACTTTACAAGAAGTACAAGCCCAAAGGATTTGCTATTTTCAGTGTTTCACTCGACGAAGATCCAGCAAAATGGAAAGAAGCCATTCAAACTTGGGGCATGACCTGGCCGGATCATGTTAGTGATCTCAAAGGTTGGAAATCAGATTTGCCGCAGCGCTACCAATTCGATGGCATACCTTACACAGTGCTGCTAAATCCTGAAGGGAAAATCATCGGGACCAATCTACGCGGACAAAAACTCCAAGACAAATTAGCCACTATCTTTGAATGACATGAAAAAAATGCTATTTCTTCTCAGCCTCGTACCACAATTTTTTGTGGCTCAAGGCTTGCAATTTCATCTGAGCGGGCAAATTTTCTCGAGTGGCGCAGACTCCATTTATTTATCTCAACAATTCGGATCTGCTTTCAAAGACTATGCTGCTGCACCTGTAAATGCGAATGGAACCTTCAATTTTGCAGGTCCCATTCCGGGGCCTGATTATTACCTTTTGCGGATTGGACAAAACAACTTACATGTCGTCATTAGAGACACCTCAAAGATTCAAGTTTTTGGTGACGGCAGAAACCTAGGCCAATTTTGCAATTTTGTAAACTCCGAGGAATCCAGACAAATGCACGAATATGTTGTTTTGACCTCCAACTGGAGACAAAAAGCCGACTCAGCGCTTGCAGCCATCAAAGCCGACCAAAGTCAAGAAGCGCGGATCAATGCTTACATGACTGACGCTTTTAGTCAGTACCAAACTGCCCTACAAAGTTTTGTTGGCATGTATCCCAATTCTGCTGCGCTCATATTACCGCTCAGCGGAATTCAAATAGACCAAGACTTTGCGTCTTACGAAAAACTGATTGTTCCTTTATACCAAAGTTTTCCGCAGAGTGCAATTGTCCAAAATCTTTACGGCATTTACAACAATAAAAAACAACAAATCGAGGCGGCAAATCCATTTGCCAGAGGAAAACAAGTACCGGACTTCACCGAACTACGGACCGACGGTAAAAAATCCATGAAATTATCAGACTTACGTGGGCAAGTTGTCTTGCTAGACTTCTGGGCTTCATGGTGCGGTCCGTGCAGGGCTGAAAATCCGAATGTGGTCAAAAATTACCAAAAATACAAAGACGCTGGTTTTACCGTCATGAGCGTTTCTCTCGATTCTAACAAAGACAAATGGCTTGCCGCTATACAAGCAGACCAACTGAGCTGGCCCAATCACGTCAGTGACCTCGGCGGTTGGAATAGCAAGGTAGCCAAACTTTATGGCGTGCAATCCATACCCTTTACCGTACTCATTGACAAAGACGGCAAAGTCATTGCAACCAACCTTAGAGGTGCAGCGCTCGAACAAACTTTGCAGCAAATTTTTGGTTTTTAATGAGCCACCCTGGAAAATATCACTATTTCGTTTCGGACCTCCATTTAGGTGCCCCCAATCAGGCAGTTAGCAAAGTGCGCGAACGCGCATTTATTGCCTGGCTCGATCACATTGCGGCTTCTGCAAAAGCCATTTACCTCATGGGAGATATTTTTGATTTCTGGTTCGAATACAAAACCGTCATACCAAAAGGATACACCCGGTTGTTTGGGAAACTCGCTGAACTCTCGGATAAAGGAATCGAATTACACTTTTTTAAAGGAAATCACGACATGTGGGTCAAGGATTACTTTGAAAATGAACTCGGTATTCAAATTCACGCCAATGAATACACATTTGTTGCCAACGGTAAATCATTCTACCTGCACCATGGTGATGGCTTGGGACCTGGAGACTACAAATATAAATTACTCAAACGCTTTTTCAGAAGCGGGCTTTGTCAATGGTTGTTTGCAAGATTACATCCTAATTTTGGCATTGGCCTAGCGTCTGTACTTTCTTTGAGGAGCCGAGCCAAGGGCGGTAAAAAGGATGCCATCTATTCAGGCCCCACTAACGAATGGCTATTTCATTATGTGCAAGAATATGCCCGTCATACGCCTCACGACTATTTTATTTTTGGGCACCGACACTTACCACTTTACCTGAAATCAGATCAAGCACTTTATATCAATACAGGAGACTGGCTTCGGTATTTTACTTTTGCGCGTTTCGATGGCGAAAACTTAGAATTGTTACAATGGCAAAACAATACCATTTGCAATTATGAAATCAAGTAAAATCATTGGTTACTGGCCAACAGTTCACTTAGCCCAATTGCCCCAAATTGCCAAAGAAATCTGGACCCACCTACCCCAACCAAGTCTCGTTGGCCTTCAGGCCGAAATGGGATCTGGTAAAACAACACTAGTCAAGACTTTATTAGCGCAAGCTCAAATTGACCACTTTGAAGGTTCTCCTACATTTTCAATTGTTCAGTCTTACCTGTCACCAAATAAAGGACCCATTTATCACCTCGATTGTTATCGAATAGAAGGTGCTGAAGAAATACCAAACCTCGGTCTTGAAGAACTCCTCGACGAAAATGCCTACTTTTTTATAGAGTGGCCACAAAATATTACAGAAATCCTTCCTAATCAGCACTATTGGCTGTATATTCGTTCCAATTCCGACCAAAGTCGGGAAATCACCCTAAGCCATGACCACTGATCCACACTTGCTCAAAACCCTGATCCAACAAGGAGCACTTTTGCCCAAAGAAGATCTGCTCGAAGTTCGTCGTAAAAAAGGCAAACTCCTGATTGGTATTCCCAAAGAAACCTCCTTTCAGGAACGCAGGGTTGCCCTTGTCCCCGAAGCAGTAGGACTACTGGTAGCCAATGGACACGAAGTACTCGTCGAGAGCAAAGCCGGAGAAGGTGCGCATTTCTCAGATAATGAATACAGCGAGGCTGGTGCACAAATTATTTACGACCAAAAGGGCGTTTACCAGTCAGATATCATTTTGAAAGTTGCCCCTCCATCAGAGCAAGAATTGGCCCTTATGCCTGGCAACCAAACTTTCATTTCTGCACTGCAACTTTCTACGCAACCAAAGGAAATCTTACAACAACTGAGCGCTAAAAAAATCACTGCCATTGCCTGGGACTACATCCGAGACGAAGAAGGCGTTTTCTCTATCGTCCGAACCATGAGCGAAATCGCAGGAACAACCTCCGTCTTAGTTGCCGGCGAATTACTTTCTTCCTTCTCAGAAGGTAAGGGGCTTATGTTGGGTGGCATTGCGGGGGTACAACCCACAGAAATTGTGGTATTAGGAGCCGGAACCGTTGGCGAATTTGCGACAAGAGCCGCACTTGGTTTAGGGGCTTCTGTTAAAATATTCGATAATTCACTATCCAGACTGCGCCGCTTGCAAAACGACTTAGGTCAGCGGGTTTTTACCTCTGTGTTACAACCAAAAGTTCTCGCCAAAGCGGTCCGACGCGCAGACGTCGTCATTGGCGCATTGCGTTCCTCTATAGGACGTACACCTTGCGTAGTGAGCGAAGATATGATCGCACAAATGAAGCCAGGGTCTGTGGTACTCGATATCAGTATTGACCAAGGTGGCTGTTTTGAAACGTCGCGCATCACCAATCATAGCGAGCCTACTTTCGTAAAGCATGGTGTTACGCACTATTGTGTTCCAAACATCGCTTCGCGCGTTTCCCGTACTGCCTCATTTGCGCTTTCCAACACACTTTCGCCGTTGTTACTTGAAATGGGAGAAAGAGGTGGTGTGCCCGAACTCATTCGAACGCACGCCGGATTCAGAAACGGCGTTTATATGTTTAGGGGTATTTTAACAAATGAAGTATTGGGTAAAGTTTTTGACCTACAATACAAAGACATTCATCTGCTGCTACCCGGAATCTAATGGCGCTACTTCAAGCACTCAATCTACCAAAAGCGCCCCTCAAATTAAGCAGCAAGGCTGGTCGAATTTACATCAATTGCTTGCTTAGAAAAAAAACCATTGTGCTCACACCTGAGGAATGGGTAAGACAGCATCTGATCGCTTACCTACACCTTAACTTGGGCTATCCAATGGAAAAAATGGCCATTGAAAAAGAAATTCAGTTTGATGGATTTATCAGGCGCTGGGATTTAGTCGTATTTGACCACGCATTTGAGGCCCACATTTTAATTGAATGTAAGGCGCCGCAAATTCCTATTTCTCACGAAGTTTTCATGCAAATTGCCACGTATCAGTCTAAAATACAGGCACCTTTCTTGATATTGAGTAATGGCCTAACCCATTTAGTTTACCAAGTAAACTATGAACAGAAAATTTTAGAACCGCAAACTGAATTTCCGAACGCCCTCAAGAAAGAGGACTAGTTCTGAACAAAATTGAGTTCGCCAGCACGCATGCGCTTGTATTGCTTTGATAAATAAGCCAACTGAATTCGAAACAAGTCAAATGCTGCCTCGGTTTCTGGGCTAATTTCTTGTTTTTTCATTTTAAGTTGCAACTTCATGAACATGGCGTGCAGCAGTACCTCTACATCATGCCTGTTGGGCATATTGGATTTGACTTTGAAGGCCTGAAGCGCCTCGTTGGCGTGTTCGCACAATCCTTTGTACTTATCGTCATTAAGGATCGTCAATAAGGTATTGTGTAAATAAATAAGTTCAACTAAAATTTCATCGACTTGTTCTATATGGCCATCTTTGAGCAGTTGTCTTTGTTGCATTTCAGCAACAATTTGTGCATACCATTGCAATTGTTCTTGACGCTGTTTTGGATCCTCAAATACAGGGGCTATCAACTGTTGATCAATGGTTTCTACATTGAAGTCAAGGGAGCGCACCAACGCTTCTATTTGGTAAACATAGAGGAGGTATTCGGCGACGTTTTCAGTTTGTAAGGCAGGATTTGGCTTCATATTTAGAGCTCTTTTTCGATCTTACTTTGGTTTTCGTTCAAAAAATTGATAAACGGTTTGGTGACGTCCATTGCCGAATTGATATAGTTGATTTGCCCGCCTTGGCCTTGTATCAAAAGCAAATCGATGTGGTGTTTTTCACAGTATTTCTTACCCCATATCTCCACCTTTTTATTGATTGCCTCCAAAGATTTGCCGATTTCCTTCTCGATACGGGCACCTTCTTTTTGTTGAAATTCCATTGCGCTAGCTTGCATTTGTTGCGCCTTTTGCTGCACCATTGCAATTTCGTTTTGAGATAACAAACCAGCTCTGGCCTCTTGGTCTTTTTTAACGAGGTAAGCCTCATACTCTTCGTTGAGTTTTTGCAATTGACGCTCAAAACGTTTTTGCTTATTTTCTGCTGCAGCTTCTTCGCGCTTGAAATAATCGAAATATTTTTTCACGCTATCATTGGCGTAATATGCAATTTTTAGTCCATCGAGTCTGGTGACAGGCACTTTGGGCGTTGTATCTTTTTTTGGGGCTTCTTGTGAAGAGCATGCGGTAATTGCCGCTACTGAAATAGAGAAAAGAAGTTGTTTAATCATGTTGAATGTTACTTAAGAGTTGTAGCCAACGTGTTCGCATCCGAATGAAATCTTGGAGGCACTCGCTGTAAAAAGCGCTATTGAGTTGGCATTCGAGTTGATTGAGATCCGTGACCTCTGATACTGGCACTTTGAAATGTTGTTCGTAGTCGTCGAGGGTGATACTCAATAAATACTTGTTATTGTATTGGTGTAATTGCACCAATAAATGCTCATGTGGAATTTGTTTGACCAAACGCATATTGCAAATATACGACTTTCTAAGGCCCCTCTTGGCAACCTGCGGCGCAAGTCTCCTGAATATTTTTTTTCAAAATAGAGCTTCTTTTTCATTTTTATTCTAATTTCGGAGCAAGAACGCTTAGTATTTACCTAAATCTGTGTTGTTTAAATCATATTATGACAAGTATTTTTGTTGCTAAACTTGATTTTGGTGTCAGCAATCAGGAGTTGCGCCAACTTTTTGAACAGTATGGCACCGTCTTAAAAGCCACTGTTGCTACCGACCGAGAAACTGGCAAACCTCGCGGATTTGCCTTCGTTGAAATGGCAGACCGCGATGAAGCACAACAAGCCATCCGCGCGCTAGATGGTCACGTCATCAACGGACGTGCCCTTGCGGTCAAAGAGGCCGAGCAACGCAACGACGCTCGCCCCGCTTCTAAGCCTTTTCAGCCAAGAGAAAATACGCCGCAACGTCCCTCTGAAGGCTATGCACCACGCGAAACACGTTCTGCAGATCCTGACGACACCCCTGCCCCATCGGCGTTCATTATTCCAAAAGTAGAACCACGTAAAAAAACCAAAGAGAAAGACCGTAAAATTGAGGATGACAACCGCAATAAAAAGCCCAAAATGGATGCTTACAAAAAGAGCGGCAAAAACCCTCGATTCTTCGACGATGACGACGACGACCTCGACGACGATTTATTTAACTATAAACGACAAGACGACGAAGACGATTTCTTTGACGACGAAGAGGAGGACGATTTATAGCCAATCGGGCCGCTAATTCATGGATAACGCTTAACTTTGCGCTCCATGGATGTCTCATTCGAAAGCCACCTCAAACACCCCGTATTTAAAGTACTGTCGCAATACGCAACAGAACAACAACTCGATGTATATGTCATTGGCGGTTGGGTCAGAGATTTACTCATGGGCCAGCCCAGCAAAGATATCGACATCCTCGTTTTAGGAGATGGTCCGGCCTTAGCCGAAGCGTGTGCGCAAATTTTGCGCGTCAAAAAGGTGAGTATATTCAAGAACTTTGGAACAGCGCACTTCCGCTACAAAGATTTAGATGTAGAATTTGTGGGTGCCCGAAAAGAATCTTACTCCCCTGACTCGCGCAAACCACGCACTACCACCGGAACGCTCCAAGACGATCAAAATCGTCGCGACTTCACGATAAACTCCATGGCTATTAGCCTTCGTAAAGAAACCTACGGACAACTTATCGATCCTTTTAATGGCCAGGCAGATTTAGACAAAGGCCTCATCAGAACACCGCTCGACCCCGTCATTACGTTCAATGATGATCCGCTGCGCATGCTTCGCGCAATTCGGTTTGCAACGCGTTTCGATTTTGAAATTGCAGCCAATAGCCTAGCAGCCATGCAGTCCCAAGCCGAACGCCTGCAAATTTTGTCTCAAGAGCGCATTACCGATGAACTCAATAAAATTATATTGACCAAACAACCTTCAAGAGGTTTCAAATTGCTACAAGCCACTGGTCTTCTCGATTACATTTTCCCTGAGTTAATCGCCTTACAAGGCGTCGAAAACCGAGATGGCAAAGCACACAAAGACAACTTTTACCATACGCTAGAAGTGCTAGACAATATCGCGCTGCACACCAATAACTTATGGCTGAGGTGGGCCGCAATACTCCACGACATTGCAAAACCGCCCACTAAACGTTTTGACAAACTCGTTGGCTGGACCTTCCATGGCCATGAAGAACTAGGCGCTAAAATGGTTCCTCGCATATTCAAACGCCTGCGCCTTCCATTGGATCATCAAATGAAATACGTCCAAAAATTAGTGCGTCTTCATTTGCGCCCCATCGCTTTGGTCAAAGGTTCGGTAACAGATACCGCCATCAGACGTTTGCTCCACGAAGCCGGAGACGACATCGATGACCTCATGTTATTGTGCAACGCAGACATAACCAGCAAAAACGAATTTAAAGTCAAACGCTACAAGCAAAACTTTGAACTCGTCGCTGAGAAATTAAAAAATGTAGAAGAAAAAGACCGCGTTCGAAATTTCCAACCACCTGTCACGGGTCAACTTATTATGGAAACCTATCAAATTGGCCCTTGTGCAGAAATTGGACAAATCAAGTCACATATCAAAGATGCTATTTTGGAGGGAAACATTGCCAATAACTACACCGAGGCAGTTCAGGAAATGCTACGCTTCGCTGAAACACTTGGTTTAAAAGTGCACCGCACACCAGTTCTGCCCGAATAATCAGTATCTTTATCATAAATCTCATCAAATGCCAGGATTAAAATTTCGGGTCTTACTCGATAGCGACAAAAACGAAGAAGTTTTCAGAGATATCCTCATTTCCAACGAGGCTGATTTTGAAACTTTTTACCACGCCATTATGTCCGCTTTTGGATTCAATGGCGATCAAATGGCAAGCTTTTATGTTTCCAACGACAACTGGGACAAAGGACACGAACTCTCCTTGCTCGATATGTCCTACGACGACGACGCCATCGATGAACCCGCTTCTGTAATGAAACAAGCGCGCATTCAAGATTTTTTAACAGAACCAGACCAACGCTTTATCTTGGTCTATGACTTCATGCGCATGTGGATTTTTTTAATCGAGCTTATTGCCTATGAAAAAGAAGCACCTGAGGCTCCTCTAATGGTACTCGCCATAGGAAACGCACCACAAGAAACGACAAAATCTATGCTCGACGAAAACCTTTTTGGCTCAGATGAACATTCAAGCCAAACTGCAGGGCATTCTGACGATGACGATGACGATGAATTCGGATTCAATGACTACGACGACGACTACGCCGACGACGACCTCAACGATTACAGTGAATATGACTACTAAAGCAAACGCGCAAGTTGGCGACCCTATTGGTCAGGCCATTTTAGACTACGCTCAAAACAAAAAACCTTTTGACATTATTGTCAGTTCAGATCTCTGCGACGACGACATCATCCCAATTGAGGTTCTTTTTCGCAAAGAGGACGACATGCCTGAACTCGAACTCATTGCCTTAGATCATTGTAAAGGCCATGTTCTCGACATAGGTGCTGGCGCAGGCGTTCATGCACTTGCACTCCAAGACCGCGGGCTAACAGTAAGTGCCATCGATATTTCTGCAGGCGCAGTTGCACACATGCAGCAACAAGGAATCAAGGCCCAACAAATAGATGTCTATGCCCTCGAAGCAACAAAACACTTCGATACTATTTTATCCCTGATGAACGGCATGGGCTTGGCGCAAAATCTTACGAATTTGCCAAAATTTTTACAAAAGATACATAGCCTGCTTGCCCCTGGTGGCCGCTTCATTGCCGACTCGACGGACGTCAAGTACCTCTACGAAGACGAAGACGGCAGTTATTGGCTCGATCTCAATGCCAGTTATTACGGTGATTTTAAATTCAAAATGCAATACAAAAAAATCGTGGGCCCTGAATTCGATTGGCTTTATGTGGACTACGATACCTTACATCAGCACGCCACCGAATGTGGTTTTAAATGCAGAAGGGTATTTACCATTGAAGAAAATTACCTTGCTATCCTAGAAAAAATATGAAGAAGTGTTTTTTGATGGGCGCTCTCTTTGCACTCATCATCATTTTGACCTCTTGTGATTATAACACCGCTGAACTCAAGCACTTTGATCAACGCATTAAAAATTACAACACCGAACACCAACTAGGCCTCAAACCTACCGGCAGCGGCCTTTACCTTAAAATAGACAGTTTGGGTACGGGGAGACCCATTCAAATTCAGGATAGCATTTGGGTTAGCTACACCCTTAAATTGCTCTCTGGAAAAATCATTGAGGTTCAAGACAAACCAATTGGAATGCAACTTAATTTCCTGATAAAAGGTTGGCAAGAAGCACTCTTTAACTTACCGGTAGGTAGTTCGTTGCGCTGTATTATTCCACCTCAATTAGCCTACGGTCAGAGTGGTAACGAGAAAATTGGCAAGGATAAAATTCTCTATTTTAAAATGAAGGTCACAGATGCCAAATAAATGCTTATTTTTGACACGCAAAAAAAACAGATATTATGAGTGTATTGGTAAATAAAGACTCCAAAGTTATTGTACAAGGATTTACAGGTAGTGAGGGCACTTTCCATGCCAGCCAAATGATTGAATTTGGAACCAACGTGGTTGGTGGTGTTACGCCTGGAAAAGGTGGTTCTTTGCACCTCGATCGTCCTGTATTCAATACAGTAGCCGATGCGGTAAAACAAACTGGAGCCGACACCTCAATTATCTTTGTTCCGCCAGCCTTTGCAGCCGACGCCATTATGGAGGCAGCAGAAGCAGGTATTAAAGTCATTGTTTGCATCACAGAAGGCATTCCTGTCAACGACATGATCAAGGCAAAAGAATACATCAAAGCCTTCAACACGCGCCTCATCGGCCCGAACTGCCCCGGCGTTATCACTGCCGGCGAAGCCAAAGTTGGTATCATGCCAGGTTTTGTTTTCAAAAAAGGCAAAATCGGAATTGTTTCTAAATCCGGTACCCTCACCTATGAAGCTGCAGACCAAGTCGCAAAAGCTGGAATGGGCATCACTACCGCTATTGGTATTGGTGGTGACCCAATCATTGGCACAACCACAAGAGAAGCCGTTGAATTACTCATGAACGATCCAGAAACTCATGGCATCGTCATGATCGGTGAAATCGGTGGAAACCTCGAGGCCATTGCCGCACGTTGGATAAAAGAAAACGGTACCAAACCAGTTGTTGGTTTTATTGCTGGTGAAACTGCTCCTAAAGGACGCACCATGGGGCATGCTGGTGCAATTGTAGGTGGTGCCGACGACACCGCCGAAGCTAAGAAACGCATCATGCGTGAGTGTGGTATTCATGTGGTTGACTCACCAGCTCAAATTGGCGCAAAAATGGCCGAGGTACTCGGTTAATTTCAGCTTCTTTCCTAATTCCAGAAATCCCAAGTAAGTCCCAAACGCAACTGAAAAGTTGGGTACGGAAATCCGCTGTACAAGCTCGCTGTATAATCTACTGTCGACAATAGGTTGCTTGCTTGAACAAAAAACCGAAAAGTCTTAACCTCTAAGGCTAAATCCAACTGTGCATTAAACAATTGTCGTAGCGGATCTACGGTTGGCGCTTCATAGATTTGCCAATCGATGGCTTCAACAAAAGGCAAATACCGCAATCGCGTGGTTTGTGCTCCGTAAATTGCCTCTAGTGCAATTGCAGCATGCATTTGCAATTGTTTGTTTTTAAATACGCCACCTACCCATTGCATGCGCAGTTGTGAACGAAATGGCGGCAAGACTACCGCTCCGGAACGCTGCCAATAGGTATACTTTTGAAGAGCTCCAATTCGCCAAGCCCCAAATTGATAAGCTGCTTTCAACTCGCCATCAAAGGCTTGTTGCGGCCCCTCTAAAACCCAACTCATGGTGGGCGCCGAGAAACGGTAAATTTGACGGGCGCGCATGTAAGCTGCCTGAATGGTTGCACTGAAATTATTTTTTTCAAGTTCGTAAGCAAACCTGAATAAACTGACCTGTTCACGTTCGGGCAAAGGTTGCTGGTATTGCGTTAAGTTACTCATGTAGGTCCTTTGCATGAGTTGGGGCCATGCATTGCGGTAATCATGATAGAAATCAAATCGGCTGTTTGGTAATTGATAAACCAAGCGGCTTTGCGCCAACTGACCGCTTCCTGCACCGGTTAAATTGAGCGTACTTTGATGTTCTAAACGCAAAGCGGCAATTGTATAACGTAGTTCATTGACCAAATTGAGTTCGGTTGTATCATATGCAAACTGCGTATCCTGCCAACGCAATTGTTTTAACTGTAGTATGCTTTGCCAATCGAGGTGCTCCCCTACATAACCAATACCAGCTGCATTATTCCAAACCTGGGTTGCAAAACGATCCCGACAAGAATCTGAATTAAGGTACAACTGTGCGTAGAATAGTTCTAATGAATCTGTTTCTTCGTAGCGGCGCAATTTGTTTTCATAGCTGTGTTTGCTCAAAAGTCTGAATCCAGATGTGCTATCTGCACCCAGCATATAGCTACTTTCAAATCTGAACTTGTAGGCATTTTCAAAGGAAAAAGCCTCGTTTTTTCTTACGGGTACCAGATTAGTATTTCCGGGTAAAACAGCAGCCCAATCTGCAACGCCATCCGACCATTGTCGGTCATTGTTGAAATTTGAAAAGACGGCCATCAATGACAATCGATTGCTGCGTTGCAGCACTTTGATATCAAGCGAACTGTATCGAAGATCGTCCGAACGAATAAAACCAGTGCGCTGATAACGATCATAGCGCACATTAAGCAGCGTTTGCTTCTTAAACTGTTGTTCGTAATCGAGTCGGAGGCGTTGTGCACCTTGCGCGCCAAATCCATATGCAAAACCTAAGTGTGGGAGCGCACTAAACAACAATTTCTTGTTTGCATATAAAACCGAACTCAGCGGCGCTATTCCTGGTTTAAATAGCGTCCATGTATCGGGCTGAATTTGTTGAGGACCTATGAAAAATGGCGCAGCAAAACCGTTCATAAACTGAAGGAGCGAATCGGTATTTCCTAATGCGCGTTGGCCGGCGAGCAAAGTGTCCGGAGTAAGTGATTTTTGAGCATTTAATTTGCTGTATAAGCAACAAAAAAGAATGACAAGTAAACAAGTACGCATGGTGCAAACTTACTAAAAAAAACAAGGGCTACCCTTTCGAGGCAGCCCTGAATGACGATTACAAAAACAAGTAATTAGAGCGCGTTGATACGCAATTGCAAGCCCGACTTAAGGTTTGCCGCTTTGTTTTTGTGAATAATGTTGCGTTTTGCAAGCTTGTCTAGCATAGCAACAACCATTGGAAGCATGCCTTCAGCTTCTTTGCGGTCTTTTGTTGCACGCAATTTACGCATAGCGTTGCGAGTTGTTTTGTGTTGGTATTTATTCAACACGCGCTTAGACTCATTTGAACGAATGCGCTTGATGGATGATTTATGGTTTGCCATAGCTATTATATAATTAATCTTTAAAAATGCAGCCCATAGGAGAATCGAACTCCTGTTTCAAGGATGAAAACCTTGCGTCCTAACCACTAGACGAATGGGCCAATATGTCAAAATCCCCGAATTTGGGATTGCAAATATACTAGGAAATTCTTGAAGAGCAAGAGTTGTAGCTATTTTTTTAAGAATTTTCTGACTCGTCTGCACTCATCTTAAATCCTAATCGTTTGGCAGTGCGTAATTTGAGCTGCTCACCCATCACATAAATTTGTCCTACACTGACTTCATCCATTAATTCAAAAG
>CAZINO010000010.1:0-39740 GCA_964540625.1 uncultured Lishizhenia sp.
TTTCAATTTTAGACGGTAAGTTGCGTTGGGCATGGAATAACGACGGCAACTGTAATTTCACTTCTCTTGTAGAGTCAAATAGTATTGTTTTTCAAAACGGTGAATGTCACCATATTGCTGTAGTACATACCATCTCGAGTGTTTTGCTATACGTAGACGGACAAGTTGTTCCTAGTTCGCTTCTTCAAGGAAATTATTCGGGAATTATGTCGAGTTCAGAACCTTTAAGAATGGGGATTTATCGTGGTTTGTCAGGTAGTTTCATGTTTTTTATGGATGGTCAGCTTGATGAATTGAAGTTTTGGAGTGTTCCACGTTCTACTCAAGAAATCAATTATTCAATGCACAACGTGCTTCAAGGCAACGAAGCAAACTTGGTGGCTTATTATGATTTTGAAAATTTAGTAGCTGGTTCTTTTATCACGGTTCCAAATAAGGCAGTTGCTACAGGAAGTGCTCTAGATGCCGAGAGTAGTGCTACCTCTCCAATAATTGTTGGTTCTTGTGCACAGTTGAGTGGTTTGCAAAATGAAACAGCCGCAAGTAAACTTCAAGTATCCGTTTTTCCAAATCCGTTTTCAAACGAAATTCATATTAGTAGTGAAGCAGAATTACAGAAAATCGAACTCTACCAAGCAAATGGCAAGTTAATACAATCAATTGACGCTACAGGAAAAGAGTTAGTACTAGAAACGAGTTCATTGCGCGAAGGAGTGTATTTACTTCAAATCACTTCTGCTCAGGGAGTGGAGAGTGTGAAGGTCCTGAAGTAGCCAAATATTACTAAAAACACGCCGACGGCCGCATTAGTGATTATGGGATTACGCGCTGCGCGCGAGAACCCATTGAACCGACGTGCAGTGGATCAAAGCACATTCAATTCTTCAAATTGAATTCCTTTTTTTATTTCATGACTTAGAAAAATTAATTTTTCACGCCATGAAACAAAAAAAGCACCTCTTCGAGGTGCTTTGATCAGAGTGATTCCGCTGGGATTCGAACCCAGGGCCCATACATTAAAAGTGTATTGCTCTACCAGCTGAGCTACGGAATCGGCCTTTTTGAGGGTGCAAATATACAACTAATCTTTAGATAACACAAAGAAATATATAGTAATTTTGATAAAATAAATGGCTTCCAAGACAATTGCCTGATTGCCAAATGACTATTAAGTACCATGAGAAATATTTTTTTAATCGGCATGATGGGGAGTGGCAAGTCTACAATTGGTGCTTTACTAGCTGAGCAGCTAGGTTACCACTTTATTGATACGGATGCTTCGATTGAAAAGCAGGAAGGCCAAAGTGTAGCAGAGATTTTTCGAGACAAAGGTGCAGCGCATTTTAGAAAACTAGAAAAGGCTTTGGTAGATGAATTACCCTCAGAAAATGCCGTGATTGCTTGTGGCGGAGGGTTTCCTTGTTTTGGCGATCTCCTTTTGACCATCAAGAAAAAGGGAGTGGTTGTTTACTTAAAGGCAAATCCGGATAGTTTGTATGATAGAATTAATACGGATACCAAGCGACCGCTGTTACTTGATCTAGAAGATTTCAGAGCGCTCTTTGATAGCCGCGAGGCTTGTTATGAGAACGCAGATGTAGTTGTAAATGCTGAAGGGCCTTTGGACAATGTCTTAGTAGATGTCCTTCTTGAAACCAACAGCAAAATTAAAGAAGAGCGGTGAAATGTACTCGGTTTCGAGTGCGGTCGGGTTGTTGCCATTTGCTAGCAGGAGATAATTGAGCGTGGCATCTGCGTAAATAGTCCCAATAGCCGGGATGGTGTATTTAACACCTCCTTGTAAATAGCCACCGAGCGCAAAGAGCTTACCTTCTGTGGCATCTGTTGGGTCAATCTGGTAGTTTTGTTCCCACTCGTATTGCCCACTTACATCAGTGCGTTCGTAAGCTTTACGCACGGTGCCAAAAGACAACACAATTCCAGAGCCGCCATATCCTGAAAATCCGTTATCGTAGTCATTGCCGATGTAATAACGATTACCTCCCTCGAAAGAAACATAACTTGTTTTGTAACGGCTATTGACCGCGAGAATATACGGATTGGTATTCTGATTGAGCGCCGTAACATACCCCGTGAGTGTGTCGTAGTTTGCTTTCGGAAACAAGTACGATACCCTTCCATATAAAGTGACATCGCCACTTCTCGGAATCTCGATGTGTGCATGCATGCCCGGCATCAATAAATTCTGGTTTTGAATGCTTTGCGAATTAAAAAATTTAGTCGTGCTCAGGCCGCCGCCAAAGCTGAATTGCGCCAAAGCGTTGGTATGCATCAACAGAGCAAGAGTAAAAAGGCTAAAGTATTTCATGGTCAGAGAGCTAGCAAGAATCGTTCCAACAAAAATAGGGCCTTTTTATTGTATTTTTTTTGTAGTTGTGTGTGTTTTTCATCTAAATTTGTTTTCAACATGAAGCGTGCCCAATATTTCTTTTCATTTGCTCTAGCGACCATCTCGTTTATTGCCGCGCGTTCTATTCAAAAAGAAGGTATTCAAAACTATTTTGAGCAAGTAGCAGATCAATTTCAAGAAGAGCTTGGTTTTATTGACTTTGAGCATCCTACTCAAGTTTCTTATTTGCCAATGGGCCTGCAGCCGCTAACCGCGCTCGCCAATATCGACTCCCTTCAATCTGTAGCAATTGGCCAAGACTCCCTGCAGTTATTTTCTTTTGACCCTGCGCTCAACGCATGCTCACCGCTTTTGACTTTTCCTGAAGCGCAAAAGATATCGCAAATTGCAGCCTTCGACTCTACAATTGTCTTGCTTGATCAAACGCAACAGCTTCATTTTTTAGAGGCGCCTTACCAACTCACAACCGAGCAAACTTATGCGCTTTCCAATGAAGATAGCACCAAGCACCTGATTTGTTATCACCCGCTACTCAAGCGCTTGCTTATTTTAAACAGTACCTTGCTCGATAACGGCATGCGTCGTTTTGTATGTCAGACCTTCAATACAAACAAACGTCAATTAAGCCAGGTTCCGCTTTTTGCCTTCGAAAGTGATGAATTGCTTTTTGAGCCTATTTCTATGGCCATTCAACCGCAATCTAATGCCTGCTATTTGTTATCTGCAACCGGAGAGGTCGTTGTGCTTAATCAGGATGGTGCCATACTCAATCGGCAGCAACTGCCAAAAACGGTTAGTCAACCAAAGCTGATAAGCTTTGCCCCCAACGGGGATTTACTAGCCACAGACGCCAATAACTTGCATCCGGTAGTCGTGCGCCTAGCTTGGCAAAAAATGCCTTCTGAGCAAGGGACCTTCGTTCATTAGTCCGTCAATTACTGACAAATTAGGTACAAAATCAGGATGTTCGTTAAATACTTGCGTATAAGGACGTGTTGGCTGCAAATCTCTGCCTAACCAAGCTTTTTTGTCAGTTGTGATTTGTCCGGTATATGCTTCGCTCCAATTGATTTGAAGTGCTAAGCCAAGTGCAGTATCAATCCATTTAAGTATGGCTTCATTAAAAGTTGCTAAATACTGTGGCTTAAGTAAAAAGAGTTGTTGTAAATCGTAAAAATAATATTCAAAGTGCGGCGCATTTGCGTAGGCACTTGCAATTGCCTTCAAGTGCTCGGCTTGCCAATTTTTTGTGTAATCAATCTCAGTGAGGGCGACGGGTTGCTTTCCGTTGTGAATTACTGGAATATTGAGCTGTAAAACGCCGTTTGCGCTTCGTATTTCACAGCGCGAACGGATGCTTTGTTTGATGAAATTTTCATGGTAGTCTAGCGTGCATTTATGGTTTTTTAACAGGCTATTGACATAAGCTAAAGAGGGGAAATAGGCACTTGGAAGTACAAGCATCTTAGTCGACAATTCGGAAAATGCGATCAAAGCGAATACCCATAAAGCTATCCACAAACGGTGATTTCGAGAACCAAACAAACGAAGCGCGTCCAACGATATGGTCTTCTGGCACAAAGCCCCAAACACGTGAGTCTGCGGAGTGATAGCGGTTGTCTCCCATCATCCAGTAATAATTCATGGCAAAACGATAGCTTGATGTGCGTTTGCCATCAATATAGATGTCTTTGCCTTTTATTGCTAATTGATGACCTTCGTAAGCGGTAATGATGCGCTTGTACCAAGCAATATTCTTCGTGTTGATGGCAATGCGTTGCCCTTTCTTTGGAATACGGAAAGATTGGAAGTCAGTCATTGTATTGGCAATTTCCAAATCTTTAGGAAAACGGTCTAAATTTTGAATTCTTTGCAAAGCCGTCATTGGCACACCTTTATTTCCATTGACTAAATAGGGTTCGCGTATTTTTTCAAGTTTTATGCTGAAATCTGCTTCGATTTTTTGTTTTTCCTTACGTGTGAGATTTAAAACATAATAGGCAGGGTCAGAAAAAGCATCGAAATCGGTGCGCGCGCCATCCGAAGAATTTTCGAGGCCGTAGCGCGTAAGCATTTCGTCAACAGAAGGAAACGTGACTTTAGTTTTGAGAATCCGATACATAAGCGCTTGCCCTGGTGCGACATAGGCCTTTCTGCCATTCACATAAAGAGTAGCATTGATGATTTCAATACGGTCACCCGGTTTACCAACACAGCGCTTGATGTAATTCTCTCTTTTGTCTACAGGGCGGTAAATGAGCCCGCCGTGGGTCATGCCGTTGGCGTATTCAGCTGAATTAAGCGGAAAATACCCTGCCGCGAAATGTTCTCTTGCACGCTTTTTCCAAGATTCAAAACCGCTCAGGTATTCTTCGAGTAGCTTGTTTTGTCCAATGGAGTCAAGGGTGCGGAAATCTGTTCCGGGTTTGCTGTTTAAAAATTGGCTAAAGGCTTCTTGGTTAACGAGACCATGAAAGTCATGACCCATTAATCCACTTGGCGTTCTAGGGTCTAAAATTGCGGTATCACCAGACGGGAAATTAAACACAACAATATCGTTGCGCTCTATTTTACTCCAGCCGGGTAAACGCGTGTAAGTGCCTTTTTCCCAATCGAGGTAAGACTTGATGTTGACGATGGGTACAATATTGTGTACTAAAGGGTAGGAAAGCGGTGTAATTGGAACTTTTGGACCATAAGCCAACTTGTTCACAAAAAGGAAGTCACCAACAAGCATGGTTTTTTCCATGGAGCCCGTCGGGATTTGAAAAGGTTCGAAAGAGTAAGTTCTGATGACAGCCGCGGCTACTAATGCCCACACAAAAGAATCGCCATATTCTTTGACCCGTGGTTTGGTACCAGGCTTGTCTCTGGATACTTTATCCAAAATAATGGCAATGGCGTGACCCAAAACTGGCAAGGCCATAAATAAGACGATATGGTCTCCCCATTTGCGTTGCTCTAATTCTTTTGAATTGGCCCAATTCGTTGCTGGCCCGTAGCTGAGGTTTGGTTGTTTGGCAATCTTGGCGAATAATAAAAACGGAAAGAAAAGACCTTGCAGCGTGTCGGTAAAACTATAGAAGCCAAAACGGCGCAAAACACTGACGTTGATGGTCATCCACATGACGATATGAACACCGGGAAAAATCAAAAGCAAGGCCCACCAAGGTTTGTTGAGGACTTCTTTGTACAGAATGAAATAGTTGTAGCCTGGCACAAGTCCTTCCCATGCTTTGCGCCCTAACTTAGGAAATAACTTATGCCATTGTGCAAGGTAGGGGTGTGCGAGGATAAACAAGTAGAAATATAAAAAACTCATAAGGAAGATTTTAAAACGTCAGACATCGTGAAGATGCCTTTGCGTTGGTAAAGGAATTCGGCAGCAAGAACCGCGCCAAGCGCAAAGCCTTTGCGGTTGTGCGCAATGTGTTCAATGCGCAGGGTATCTATCTCGGACTCATAGTTGATCTGGTGGGTGCCAGGTACATCTGGAATGCGGTGTGCAAGGACATGAATTTGGTCGGATTCATTGGCATTTAAAGACCAGCTATTGTAGTGCGGGTTAATTTGAAGGATGTCCTCTAGGAGGCTAACAGCAGTGCCGCTGGGTGCATCTAATTTTTGGACGTGATGTGTTTCTTCTAGTTTGATTTGATACGCAGTTTGCCCTTGCATCAAATGAGCCAGTTGACGGTTGAGTTCAAAAAATAAATTGACGCCTACGCTAAAATTACTCGCATAGAGCAGCGCACTATTGTGTTGAGCGATAAGCGCTTTGGCTTCGTTAATGTGTTGGTTCCAAGCTGTAGTGCCTACAACAATTGGAATCTGTTTTTGGGCACAAAAGGCAATGTGCTTGAGGGCGAGCTCTGGCCGTGTAAATTCGATGCAAACATCAACGTCAGACCAATTTACGGATGCGAGGTCGGTTTGAGAATTGATTTTCGCCGAAATGGAATGGCCTTTCTCAAGTGCAATTG
This sequence comes from uncultured Lishizhenia sp., assembly GCA_964540625.1. Taxonomy (GTDB): domain Bacteria; phylum Bacteroidota; class Bacteroidia; order Flavobacteriales_D; family Crocinitomicaceae; genus UBA952. The sequence continues at coordinate 6,355 of CAZINO010000010.1, forward strand.
TTTCAATGGCCTTACCCATTTTGCCGTAACCGAGCAGTGCAATATTCATGGTCTAAAGATAAGATTTCTCAATGAAAAGAGAGTTGAAGTTTCACTCCAAATGTTTGATTCGGAAAAAGGACGGGGTCCAGAGACAAACTGAGGTCTGGGCTTGTTTCAAATTGAACAAAATGTGCTTCAGCGCCTGCCTCAGCTACTTGAAAGAGGTACACGGCAGCCATGCCAAGGATAGAAAGGTCTCGCCAATCTAAATATTGACGGTAGAGCTGAAGAACAGCGTAGTTGTCGTAGGCAGCCCATTTGGGGTTCAAGACACCACCCTCCAATCTGTTGGTGTATTCTTGTTTCAAACTGAGTTGCATTTGTTGGTTGGTCACTAAAAAATAGCCAGTGGCCCCAAGGCCTGCATAAATAAGCGGAACTTTCCAAATGGCGTGGTTATGTAGGGGAGAGGCGATACTGTTTCGAATTTGACCAGCGCCCGGGACAATAGCAGAATACAGCATGCTTTTTTGGTGAAAAGCAAGTACAATGCTGTCTTTTGGTGGGATGCTGTCTTGTGCATAAAAGGTTGGGCACAAAATCAATATGCAAAGCAAAAGCCTCATTCTGATTTTTTGAGCATTTCGATAAGGCGCTGCAATTCAGCTTCGTGGGAGAAATGCACAATCAGTTTGCCTTTGCCTTCTGGGGTTTTGTCTATGCTAACTTTGGTGCCTAATTGGCTACTGAGATAAGAAACGTAGAGTTTTTCAGTGGTGTTGAGCGGTATTTTTGATTTAGCGCCTGACGCACCCATACTTGTTTGGGTGCCGGTGTGCGGTTTTGCTAAGGCCTCGACATCTCTTACAGAAAGTTGATCAGCTAAAATGCGCTGCAATGCGCTTAGTTGCTCTTTTTCTGAACTAAGAGCCAGGAGTGCACGCGCATGGCCCATGGTGATTTGTTTGTCTCTGACTGCCGCCTGGATGGCATCTGGTAGTTTGAGAAGGCGCAGGTGATTGGCGATATGTGAGCGCGATTTGGCCACCTTTTCCGAGAGTTGTTCTTGCGTCAGTTGACATTCGTCGAGTAAGCGCTGGTAGGAAAGTGCCACTTCTATGGCATTTAGGTCTTCGCGTTGGATGTTTTCGACCAAAGCCATTTCGAGCATGGTCTGATCGTTTGCAATGCGCACATATGCGGGTACTTCGGTAAGGCCAGCCAATTGTGCGGCACGAAAACGGCGTTCTCCTGAGATAAGTTGGTAGCGATCGCGGCCCATTTTGCGAACCGTGAGTGGCTGAATAATGCCGTGGGCTTCTATGGATGCCTTGAGCTCTTCGAGTGCGTTGATTTCAAAATGCGTTCTGGGGTTGAACGGATTGGCTTCAATTAAGGATATGGCTATAAGCGCAACGGCTCCGGCCGGAACGGCACTCGCGCCGGTGATATCGGTATCGCTGTTTTGAAGCAGTGCGCTGAGCCCACGGCCCAGTGCAGGTTGTTTTTTGGCGTTAGAGCTCATGATTGATATCAATGATTTTATCGTCGTTTCCTATTTTGGTAAGGTCGTTTTTTTGAAGTAGTTCTCTGGCAAAGTTGAGGTAATTGACAGCGCCTTTGGAAGAAGCATCGTGCATAATTACTGTTTGACCGTGACTAGAGGCCTCGCTGAGGGTGGTGTTGCGGTGAATGACGGTGTCAAATACCAATTCTTGAAAATGCGTCTTGACTTCGTCGACAACTTGGTTGGCCAAACGCAAACGTGTGTCGTACATGGTCAAGACCATACCTTCTATTTCTAGTGCCGGATTGAGTCTTCCTTGCACAATTTTTATGGTGTTGAGCAATTTACTGAGCCCCTCGAGTGCAAAATATTCACATTGGACAGGGATCATGACGGCATCGGCGGCAACCAGAGCGTTGACGGTGATCAGGCCCAGCGACGGCGAACAATCGATCAGGATGAAGTCGTAGTCGTCCTTGATTTGTTCAAGTGCTTTGCGCAAGAGGTACTCACGGTTGGGCATGTTGATCATTTCGAGCTCTGCGCCAACGAGGTCAACATGGGAGGGCAGAATAAATAGGTTAGGGTTGCTTGTCGGTAGAATAGCCTCAGTTGCTGGGCGATCATTCACCAAACAATCGTAGATGTTTTTTACCAATTTTGGATCAAAACCAGTGCCTGAAGTAGCGTTGGCCTGTGGATCGGCGTCAATGATCAGCGTCTTGTATTCCAGCACGCCCAAGCAACCCCCGAGATTAATGGTTGTTGTTGTTTTTCCGACCCCACCTTTTTGATTGGCTATGGCAATAATCTTACCCATAAATATGCTATTGAAGAGCTAAAGTTACGAGTTGTTGCGCATACTTCTGAGCCTCCCTTTTCGGAACTTATCAACCATCTACGGGCAATTGCTGTCAATATCCTTCATTCACAGTAATTTAAGTAATTATAGCAGCCACATTATTTTCCTTAATTTTGTACCTATGCATACCAGAAAGTATTTCTCAATAGGTGCTGACCCACACAACGATTTACAACTTGCTGCGCCAGACATCAAGCCTTTTCATCTTCTTTTACACCGAGATGAAGCGGGTCAAGTCCTTGTCAGCACGCGCGCTCCAGGTGCTTTATTTAGCATCAACGACGAAGAATGCAAAGCGTTATACAGTCTAGGTCCTCAAGATAGATTGGCTCTAGCAAGCCAAGTCATCGACTGGAAGGCAATTTTCGAAATCAGCCAAGAAGAAATAGAGGTTGTCGAACAAATGCAAAGCAAAGCTGTAGAAACAGACAAAAGCCTGCAAATTCAGTTGATACTCATCTATGCTGCAATTGCTGCGTTGCTGATCTTAATGGCATTTTACATTTAATGCTCAAAAAAAATACGAGACCTATTTACGGAATCAGAAATAATTTGTAATATTGCACCCCCGTTCAGTTGAATCGGGCTAAAATATCAGAGATGAACGTCATTAAACAAATTGAGCAAGAGCTTATCGCCAAAAATGAATTACCTGCTTTCGGAGCCGGTGACACCATTATTGTTTCATACCGTATTGTAGAGGGTAGCAAAGAGCGTATCCAGCAATTCCAAGGTGTTGTATTGCAACGTCGTGGTGCTGGCGCAACAGAAACTTTTACCATCCGCAAAATGTCAGGTAATATCGGTGTTGAGCGTATTTTGCCTGTCAATTCTCCGTTCATCGAAAGCATCACTATCGTGAAACGCGGTGCTGTTCGTAGAGCTCGTATTTTCTACTTCCGTGAGCGCACAGGAAAATCTGCACGTATCCGCGAGAAAAAGAACTTTGCAAAATAAGACATTCCACATACAAAAAAATAAAGGAGCTTCGGCTCCTTTTTTTTTATTCAATAGTTCGTTTTTTTTATTCAATAGCTAGAATTTCGAACTCTGTCCGCCTGTTTAAGGCGCGATTGGCCGCTGTGTCATTCGGAACTCTAGGCTGCTGCTCACCGAAGCCTTTGTAGTGCATCCGCTCAGCCGAAACGCCTAAGTTTTCAAGGTAGTTGGCAACCGCTTGAGCCCTGGCTTCGGATAAAGCTAAATTCCTTTGTGCATCACCAATATCGTCAGTATGACCATTGATTTGAATACTGAGCTGAGGTTGGGAATTTAAGTAACGTGCAAATCCTTTCAATAAGAATTGGGCATCTGAACTTAACAGTGCGGCATCTGTATCAAATACAATGGCCTCTATGGCATATGCGGCACCTTTTTGCAAGGTATCTATTTGCAATGGTGTTGTTTCTATTTTTGAGGTCAGACTTTTGAGTTGCGCGGTATCGAGTAGTTGCGCTTGAAAGCTGTAACCAGCCTTGCTTGCCTCAATACTCACTTTTTGATCCACTCTTACGGCAAGCGCATAACTACCGTCTTCATTGCTTTGAATGGTCTGATCGCGCTCAGGGGCAGCTTCATAACGAATGGTGATGTCGGCTTGTACCGCACTGCCGTTTGCATCTTGAAGTTTGCCAGTCAAGATACGCGTCTCTTTAGGTCTGGCTGCCTCGTAAAGTTCAAAACTAAAAATATCCCAATTCTCCCCTTGTGCACTAGAAAAAAAGGCTTTTTTACCATCTGTTGATACAAAAATACCCAATTCATCAGCTTCCGTATTAATTGGAAAACCGATGTTTTGAATCGGCCCCCAACCGTCAGCCTCTTTGCGCATCATGAAAATATCGAGTCCGCCCATTCCTGGTCGCAAGCGACTGCTTTCTGATACAAAATAAAAGGTTTCGCCATCTTGATGAAAAAATGGACTTTTGTCTTTGCCAACTGTATTGACGAGCGCAAAAGGTTTGGCGGGCCCCCAAGTCCCGTCGGGTTGTCTTTCACTGAAGTAGATATCGTTGTCTTGGCTGCCTTTTCGCAAGCTCGTAAAATAGAGCAGTTTACCGTCTGCAGAAAGTGAAGGTTGGGCTTCCCAACCATCTTTGGTGTTGATGTTTGGCCCTAGATTGATCAAAGGCCCCCACATTGGTTCGCCATTTTTATCCGCTTTGCCGCTTAGTTTAGTGCTGTAAAGGTCGCAATTGAGGTAATCCTGATTATAGACGCGTTCGGCTTTACAGGCACACAAAATGAGTTCGCGGTTATCGGCAGAAAGACTCGCTGAACCGTAATTGTAAAAACGCCCGTCGTTAAATGGTGCGGGTAGGGGTTTGCCGCTACTGTATTGTAGGTTTTGCTGGTGGTTGGCTACCGTAAATTCTTCTTGAACATAACCTGAGATATCGCCCAAATTGGTTTTGTCGGCTTTTCTTGTGAAAAAAAGGAGGGCGTTATCTGGGCTCAACATCGGGAAGTATTCATCTTGTGGACTGCTGGCACCAAGTACCTTTGACACGTCAAACGGAACCGGGTTTTTTTTAGCGTCAGATGGATAACGGAGTTCTTTGTACACAGGTGTTATCTCTAGCTTTAATTTGGCATAATTTGGGTTTGGGTCACCTGGGTATAAGGAGTCAAATGCCATAAAGGTCTCGAGGTAGGTAAGTGCGGCTTCTTTTTCACTGAAGCTGTAAAGAATGCGTGCTGCAAAATAGTAGGCTTCAGATTTGTAGCTAGGGCATTTTTGAATACTTCCTTGGTAGAAGACCAACGCTTTTTGCATTGTTTTTTCGCCCTCGGCTCTTGTTTGATTTTGTTTGAGAAGCTGACTGGCGCGCTGGTAATGAAGTTGGCCTAGATAGTAGTATGCTTGAACGTTATTTGGATACTTACTAACGACTGCTGCCAATCCTTTGACTTGTGCTTCAAAAGTTTCAACTTGTAATGCTTCTTCGAGCGCTTTATTGATCTTTTTATCTGTGGTGGTACAATTGGCGGTTTGCGCTCGTAATGGAGAGGCCGTTGCTAAAACGAAAAGAAATGCAAGTAGTGTAACGAATTTCATCAACCCGGTTTAACGAGAATTATTGAAAAAGTTACAAATTACCGAGTGTTTCTACACAGTAAGCGATGTCTTCTTTTGAAACATCCAAATGCGTAACCATACGTATCATGCCTGGGCCAAATGCCATGCAGGCAATTCCTTTTGTTCCGAGCAGCTCTATAAAGGAATCGCGCTGTGCAGGGTTCTGCAAATTAGCCACCACAATATTGGTTTGTACTGGCACCACAGACGCTATATAACTGCAAGATGTTAAGGCTTGTTCTAACTGCTTGGCATGTAAATGGTCTTCGTGGAGCCTTTCCACATGATGTTGCAGGGCATAAAGCCCTCCGGCAGCAATCATGCCGGCTTGACGCATTCCACCACCAAATACTTTTCTGACGCGTCTTGCTTTTTCTATAAAAGCAGCCGAGCCCAAGAGTAAGGAGCCAACCGGTGCGCCCAACCCTTTGGACAGACAAATAGAAATGCTATCGTAAAATGCACCGTAAGCCTGAGGTGTTTGACCATTGACAGCCAGGGCATTAAACACGCGCGCTCCGTCGAGGTGCAGTGGTAAATGAAGTTCTTTACAAAGTTGACTTATTTGGGCAATTTCTGAGAGCTCGTATACAGCACCACCACCACGATTGGCCGTGTCTTCTAATGAGATCAGTTGCGTCAGCGGAAAATGTACGTCGTGCGACGGATTGATCCATTGAGCAATACTAGCAGCAGAGATACGCCCGCGGTCTCCGGGTAATAGCCGCACTGATGCGCCAGAATTTTTGGCAATACCACCGCCTTCATATTTGTAGATATGGCTTTCTTCGTGGCAAATGACTTCTCCGCCTGGCTGCACATGCACATTGATGGCAATTTGATTGGTTTGGGTGCCTGAGCTACAAAACAACGCGGCTTCTTTGCCAAAAAGTTGTGCGCCATAGGCTTCTAATTCAAGAACCGTAGGATCTTCTTTGAAGACGTCGTCCCCAACAATGGCATTCGCAATGGCTTGGCGCATGGCTGGGCTGGGCTTGGTAACGGTGTCGCTGCGGAGGTCAATCATTATTAGTAATTTTAACAAAAATACAAGGATCTATGGATTTCGCCCTTTTTATAATGATGTTGCTTTCATTTGTCATTGCACCTTTTGTAGCGGCATTAGCCACTTTTTATACAGGTTTTGGGCTCAATACAATTTTGGTGCCTTTGTTTATGCTGTATTGGGATGCACCATCGGCTGTCTTCTTGGCAAGCATTGTTCATCTTTGTAATAATATCCTGAAGGTGTCGTTAACCGCTCGCTCAATCAACTGGAATCTATTTAAGAATTTTGGCATTCCTGCCATTCTTTTTGCCTTCATTGGTGCATTTCTGCTCAATCAAATCAGTCGCGAGACCTCGACCTACCTTGAACCCATTTTCGGCGCCATTCTCATGTTGTTTGCTTTGCTTGAATTTTTTAATTGGAAGTTACCAATGCAAGGTGCTTGGGCCATGCGCATAGGTGGCGGCCTAAGTGGTTTTTTTGGTGGTTTTTCAGGGCATCAGGGTGCGCTCAGGGCTTTATTCTTATCCAAAATAAAAATGGAACCGATTGTTTTTGTAGCCACAACAGCCGTCATTTCGTTATTGGTAGATCTGACTCGGATTGGCGTTTACACCTCAGACCAGCGGCATATGAACTTCTACCCAAGTTGGCTTATTTTTTTGGTTATTCCGGCGGCATTGGCAGGTACACTTGTTGGTCGCAAATACATTCAGAAAATCAAGCATGCGCTATTTTCCAAATTGATAGGCTTGGGCTTATTTGCAATGGGTCTGGCCTTATTACTTGGGCTCATTTAAAGGAAAAAGCATTTTCTTGACGCCATATTGATCAATGACAAATTCTTCGATTTTTACGCCTTTATTGCTATAGGTACAGCTGTAGTTGAGTTTTCCGTCTTGGTAATAAGTGAGGTGTTTATCAATAGGGAGGTCCAATGCATACTTTTCTGTGCTCATGATTTGACCTAATTCATTGTAGGAAACAAATAAGCCATTCTTTTTTCCGTCTTTCCAATTCTCTGTCCGGGCTAATTTACCGCTGTCAAAATAATAAGACCAGGTTCCGTTCTTTTTGCCATTCTTGAAATATAACTCGCTTTCCTTTTGACCATTGCTATTGTAGGTAATTTGAGGGCCGTCGAGTAGCCCATTGAGGTAATTGCTCTTTTTTCGAATTTTTCCATTCGGAAGATAGGTGCGTTGTGGCCCATCTAATTTGCCCAGCGCATAGTTTTTAAAGTGGAGTGTATCGCCATTCGGGTTCAATTGAATAGAAGGCCCATGCAGCTGACCAGCTTTATAATTGATCTCAAATTGAACGCGGTTCAACGAATCATAAAAAACATAGGTCGGGCCATCTGCCAAACCAATATGATAAGTTTGAATGGATTGAATGCATCCTGTTTGGTAAAAAGAGGTGTCGGTCCCTTGACGTCTTCCTTCTACGAAATTTAATTTTTCCTCAATAGTAAAGCTTGGATAGCAGCTCACGCAAGAGCCCGTATAAGGGCTTGCAAAATCCTTGCGCAGTAAATACATATTTGTCAATTCGTCGTAGGCAATGCTTTCATGGCAAAACTTGCTATTTTTCATGGGGCAAATTTGCCGTGTTGCCTGACAAGGCTCGGGAATCTGGGCTAAACTGCCGAAGGCGGTTAAGCAAATGATAAACAAAGGGATAAGGCGCCATTGCATTGCCTAAAGCTACTGCTTTTGGGGCAATTTTAAAAGTGCTGTGCGCATGGCCTCTGGAATCTCAATACTCTGTTGTTTATTGGAGTTAAATCCTACCAAAGTGCTTTTGCCCGTGGTTTTAAGCTGATCCTGGACAAAAACTTCATAGCTCAAGGTAAAACTTTTATTTCCAATTTGAGTGCAATACATATGAATTACAGGTGCGTCATAAAGGAAAATAGGCAAATGGTAATTGACTTCATTATGAACAAGTACAACCCCGTTTTCCATCCAGTCCCAGTCTGGCCCCACGAGTTGATTAAAATAATGAATGCGTGTCATTTCAAAGTAACTCAGATAGATTGCATTGTTTACATGTCCTAGAATATCGATATCAGTAAGTCTTACTTGTATACGTGCGGGTGTCATTTGTCTAGTTTTTGAAAAGTGGAGTTATTGGAGATATATTCTGGCACGAGTTGTTTCATGAGTAAAACGCTTTCGTCATTGAGCTGGCTATCGGCTTTGTCCAGAAGTGAATCAATAAGTACAAGTTGCTCAGGTATGGCCGGACGGGTCTTAGCGATCAGTATTTGGTTATGATAAGTAGGTATGGTGTTTTCGGAGTTGGCCAGTACTTCTTCGTAGAGCTTTTCTCCGGGGCGTAAACCCGTAATCTGAATAGCAATATCTGTATAGGGGCGCAATCCGGATAGCTGAATCATCTTTTTGGCTAAATCGATGATTTTAACAGGTGCGCCCATTTCAAATACGAATATTTCACCACCGCTTCCCATTGTTGCGGCCTCTAGCACCAATTGACATGCTTCGGGAATGGTCATAAAAAAGCGCGTAATGCGTTCATCGGTAACGGTAATAGGTCCACCTTGTGCAATTTGCTTTTCAAACAATGGAATCACCGATCCATTGGATCCCAACACATTGCCAAAACGTGTTGTGATGAATGCCGTGGCTGTATTTTCGTTGAGTTCACTTACAAGCATTTCTGCAATGCGTTTGGACGCGCCCATCACGTTGGTTGGATTCACCGCTTTGTCTGTAGAGATCATGATGAATTGCTTCACTCCTGATTGAGCAGCCAATTGCGCCAATATTTTTGTGCCACCAATATTATTTCGGATGGCTTCGGCAGGATTGGCCTCCATGAGGGGCACATGTTTGTAGGCCGCAGCATGAAAAACGATCTGTGGCGTATAGCAATCAAAGAGTTTGTTCATGCGCTTGGCATCACAGATATCTCCAATTACATACGAGATTTGGGCATTTGGATATTTAGTCTGAAGTTGATGCTCGAGTTCAAATAGCGCAGATTCTGCCTGGTCCAGCAAAATCAAGTGCTCACATTGCTGTTGCAAGATGGCCTGAGCAAGTCCACTTCCGATACTGCCAGCCGCACCTGTAATGAGTACCGTTTGACCAGAAAAATGTGCGGCGAGTCTGGGATTTTGAACTTCAATTACTGGCCGTCCGAGCAAACTATTGATGTCAATTTTTTTGAGTTGCTTGACTTCGAAAGTACCGTTTATCCAGGTGCGCGCCTCGGGTACTCTTTTGATGTTCAGGCCAAGATCTAAACCGAGTTCGGCGAGTTCTTTGAGTTTGATATTGTCAAGCTGTTGGACTGCAAGCACTAACGTGCGCACTTGTTTTTTGTGGATGAGTTCAGTGAGGGCATGCAGACCGTACACTTTAATTCCTTCGATGCGTTTGCCGTGTAAGGCAGGATTGTCATCAATAAAACCAACGACATGTTGTATGCTGGCATTGTCTTTCTCGAGGAGTCGCTTGGTCATTTGTCCGGAAACACCAGCGCCAAAAATGAGTATGGCCTCTTCTTGTCCTTTATCTCTGGTATACTCGAGGTAGAGTAGTTTGATGATAAAGCGCGCCGAGATTACAAATGCGGTACTGAATATAAATTCCATGACCAGAACGGAATTCGGAAAGAGATAGTAGCCATCGAGCTGGTAGTAGCGTATCATGCTACCCAGCACAAATAATAGTGAGGTGCATACCTCGGCTACGAATATACGCTTGAAATCTGCGGTTGAACTAAGCCTAACAATGCCTTGATGTATTTGGAAAACACCGAAAACAATCAGCTTAATCAAAATGAAAAACCAAATGGACTTTGATAGAATTGCCCATTCCGCTTGTATCAAAGAAAAATCCGCTTTGAGGTCAAAGCGGATTAGGTAAGCAAAAAAGAGGGCAAATAAATGAATGAGTAGGTCAAGTAAGACAATTACCCATCTTGGTGTATTTTTCTTGAGTTCGAGCACACGCAAAGATAGCAAAAATGCTATTCTCTGACGAGGTGCACGAGTCCGTGCTTCTCGATTTCATCACCAGCATTGGTAACGGTACGTGCTACATAAAAGTAGACACCTTCTTCCATCTTGTCTCCTTTTTCATCGGTGCCGTCCCATTGGAAAGCCGGATTATTGAATTCTCGAACGGTGTTCCCCCAACGGTTCACGATGATACATTCAAAAGAGCTAAGGCCACCGTAGAATAGCATTTGGAAATGATCGTTGTTGCCGTCGTTGTTCGGTGTAAATACGTTCGGGAACTCGATGTCACAGAAGTAAAAATCGATGGTGGCGGTATCGGTGCTTGTTCCGCACATATTGGTAGCCGAAATGAGGTAGGACCCAGGAGTTGTCACTTGAATGGTGGGGTCAGTTGCACCAGTACTCCAGGTATAACTTACGTTTTGTGGTTGCTGCACTGCTGCGAGTGTAGCTGTTTCTCCAATACACAATGTGGTGTCTATAACAGCGGTGTAGGGGTCAGCGACGAAAGTAAGGCTAAAGGTTTCGTTGAAGTTACAAACCGTATCTTGTAGGTTGATGAGGTAAATACCAGCGGTGTCGGCAGTGATCAGTGGATTTTGCCCGGACGCATTACTGAAACTTATATTTGGTGAGTTGGCTGACCAGTTGCTTCCGGTGTAGGACAGAACGCCAAAAACCTGGAGGTCTAAATTACACAAGACAGTATCGGTCATCGGAGAGATCGGAGCGGGGATGCTGTCAACTACCATGAGTGTGCTGTCGGCACAACCAATTTGGTCAATGACGGTTACCCAATAGGAGCCAGAATTTAAGTTGTTAAATTGGCCGCTGAGTTCGGTTCCGACGAGCGTAGGCCCTTGGTGTAAAACGAATACATACGGACCAACACCAAGAGTAGCGCTTGTGGTGATACTACCATCTTGTAAGCTACAGAATTCGAGTGTGGAGGTTGTTTGGCCAAGTTCTGGATTTGTTGATGGGTATATTGTGGCATTTGTGGAATCAAAACAGCCATTTACATCTTCTACGTACACCTGATAGGTTCCAGGGACGAGGTTGTTAAATACGGGGCTCGCAGAGAAGGTGTTTCCTCCGTTCAAACTATACTGATAGGCAGGTGTACCACCTGTAACCGTGAGGTCAATGATACCGTTGTCTAGCCCACAAGTCGTAGTGGTAACTACCATATCGGCAATATTGACGGAATCTACACCAATTAGTGCAGCCTGCACCGTATCTGAACAGTTGTTCTGGTCTACCAGGATAACCGTATAATTGTTGATGCCAAGACCTGAGAAAAGACCGCTGTTTTGGAAAGTTGAGCCGTTGTCAATACTGAAAGTATACCCGCCTGCACCTCCGGAGGCACTTGCATCTAGACTTCCGTTGCTGCTACCACATGTTGGGTTGTTTTCTAGGACATTGTCTATTTGAGGATAAGAGATCGTAAGGGTGATGGTGTCATAGCAGATATTTGTGCTATCGGTCATCATGACTACGTAACTGGTGGTTCCTGTCGGAGAAACAGGTGTTGGGTTGTTTCCAGTGTAGACACCAGTAGGATAAGAGTAGTTGTCGTGAAGCCAAGTAATCGTGTAGCTTGGGATAGACGCCGTAATGCTGATGTTGTCGAGACCCCAGTGGTCATAGGGTGCTCCGGAAACCGCGAGTTGTGTCCAGCGGAATTTGGTGGTTGCGGTTTGAGCGGCAACCGGAATGGATTCACAGTAGTTATTCCAGGACGTCATGTAGGAATCGTAACCACCATTTGGACTCCAGTAGTTCATGGTGACCCAAGTGGCTCCGTTGTCGGTGGAATATTGGAGGTAAACGCCTTCGCTGGCAAGGTCTGGCCCTTCGCAAGGTGAGGCCTGAGCTTGAATGGCATAACGCATTTCAAAACAAACACTACCGCCGGCCGACACGTCAAGTGGAACGGTGGTCATGACGCGCGGTGCAACCGATTGGTTACCCATCCACATGAAATCTGAGCCGTCTAGCGAGGGCACACCGCAGGTGTTGTTGGCGATGGTAACTACCTGTGAGAAATCCCAACCAACCGGCTGGCCGTTATTGAAGTTTTCTCCAAATGCAAGAACGCTTGTTCCTGTGCCGTTGACACTCAATATGGTTGAACCATTACAAGGAACAATGGTATCTTGTGCTATGGCTTGAACAGTACACTGCGCGTTTGCTTGTTGGCTCAAGCCTAAAAACAAGGCGATACCGGTGAGTAGAGTTAGATTTTTCATGATGTTATGAACAGGATAGTGCTTAATTACTGCACTGAAACGTTGTGGATGTTGAAGTCAGTGAGTTGTGTTTTGGTCAAATGAGCAGGCATGTGATCAAAAATAGTAAGACCTGGGTTGCGATCTAAACAGACACCTGAAATGGTTTGAAGTGGCTGAAGTATTTGGGTGTAAAGGTACTCTTCATGGCCGCAAGTAGCGCAATTGCCGTCGTAATAAAGTTCGAAACTGTAGGTAACCGTTTTCACTTGATTTGTTGTATTGGTAAAGGTTAGTGCAATCAGATCAGCTTGATATCCTTCTGAAGGAACGTCGCAATGTAGGGGTGCGGTTGTGATTTTGACACCAGCTTGGTCAATTGTTTTTTGAGCAAAAAGTGCGCTGCTTCCAAAAAGCAAACTAAATAATGTAGTGCGTAGTTTCATATAGAAAGTTTAGTTTTGTGTTCAGACGCAAAACACCAACATCGGGTTGCATCAAACGTAAAAATAATTCAAATTAGCGAAATTGAAAGAAATTGAACGCAAGTTTTTAGTAGCCAACGACGATTGGAAAAAGGCAAAGTGTATTGGTCAAAGGGAATTGAAGCAGGCTTACTTGTTGCGTGAGGCCGATCGCTCTGTCCGGATCCGAATCACGGATAACATGGCATTTTTCACCATCAAACTAGGCACAGGGCTCACTAGAAATGAGTTTGAGTATGAAATACCCCAAGATGAAGCCAATGATATGATTGAAGAAGCAGCGCTTGCTTGCCTTCATAAAACACGTTATTACATTCAAAACGGTACAGATACCTGGGAACTTGATGTTTTTCATGGTGCCCTTGAGGGCTTACTGCTCGCTGAATTAGAGCTTGATGACGAAAATCAAACCTTTGCTTACCCGAGTTGGCTCGGGCAAGAAGTAACTTTCGATCCGGCTTACCTCAATGCCAATTTGATTGATCGGGTGCTTTAATTACATCGCTTCTTTGTGGAGTGGCTCCTTGAGCAAATCTATACACGTGCACCCGAGCTCGCAATTAAACCAATCGTTGAAAGCCTCTAGGTCAAACGCTTCGGGCCAAAGCGCATCTTCGAATCCAAGGGCAGCAAATTCTTGTTGCGCAATTTTTTTGCTATACTTTTTCAAAACAGCGTCGTCGTCCCAGAAGTCCTCTTCTATTAGGTATAAGGTCCCCTCTGCTTCTTTGTGAAGCATCAGTTCAGCATTGAATTTTGCAGCCCATTCGATGAGCTTTTCTTCGGGTTTGACTTGAATAAATCCGCGATTAACTAGGTTCATAAAGGGCTCAGTTTAGCATTTGTATATTGAAACCATTTTGTTTTTTGCTTTGGTTTCATGCGCAATATGTATAAAATCGGTGATGTATCCGTTTTGCCTTCATACCATTTCAGCCATTTTTGATAGGAAATAGCTTGGTGAGCATGCAAAAATATCAGTTCATTTTTAGCGATAATATATAAGCCATGAGCGGTGTGCATGACGTCTCCAGACCCCAAAAGAACACTTTGCTGATTGCGCCCAGCTTGGTCTAGCCAGTTGTAAAAGGCCTCAAAGCAGGCCGAAGAATCTGCGAACGACCAACTGCAATATTGAAACGTTTGCGAGGTAGAATCAGTCAACAGGAGTCTTGTTTTTGCTGCACTAAACCGGTCCAAAAAGTGTGTTTTAAGTGTGGTGTCTATCGCTATTTTTGCAATTCCGAGTTGGGCTGAATCATTGGCATAATACTTGTAAAAACGGCTAAGGGTGTCTTTTTGGACTTTCTCGCTTGATTTTTGCACTTTCTCTTTGGCTTTCGGCCGAATATCATCGAGGTCGATGCGTTCGGCTGAGTCAGGTGCTTGGCAACTCAAGAACAGGCGTATGCATATGAGCAAAAGATAGCCAGGTAGTTTTGTAAAAGCACGCATCTTTTTATTTAATTTTGAAACAAATTTAACAAACATGAAACAACTCGCAATTTTATTAATGCTCTCGTTAGTTGCTGTTTCTTGCGGTACTAAAATACCCTACACTACAGCTATTCGCGATGAATTCAGCTTGGATTCTGAAGAAAAACTACGTCAGGTTCAATTTTATACCTCACACACCATCATTCTCAATCAAGTAAACAAACAATCCAGCGAACTCACCACCCAAAATGGCGCACTTGTTTCGAGCTCGAGTTCTCAGTCTGAATCTGTGGTTATACCAGCAGGTACACGTTGTATTTTTGAGAGTTTTGGCGATGCCGGTCAGCTCAATGTGCGTTTTGAAACCGGAGACCAACGTTATATCCCATTTGTCACCAAAACAGAAGGTGCAACAGTTCGCCGGTTCTACCTCGACGTCGATTGGTCTGCCTCCGGTGGTCCGCGCATCAAATACGGAGGTAACGAATACAAAGTTGATCTCACGCGCGGGGCCCCTCGTGCTGCACATCTATTAATCGTTAAGAAAAAATTAGAACGCACAAAGCGCAAAGAGCGCGTGGTGAGAGGTCTCAAAGTATAATTACATGTCCAATCAACAAACTACAAATTTTAAGGACTTTCATTTCGAAGCGTCCGAACACCTCGAGATCTATAAAAAATTAGTTTTGCCTCGGCTCATCGAGGAAAAAATGCTCATTTTGCTGCGTCAAGGTAAAATAAGCAAATGGTTTTCAGGCTGGGGGCAAGAGGCCGTTTCGGTGGGTTGCGCTTACGCCATGGAATCCCATGAGTATATTTTACCCATGCACCGAAATTTAGGCGTCTTTACCACACGTCAGATACCTTTGCAGCGCTTATTTGCTCAATTTCAAGGGAAGGCCGACGGCTATACCAAAGGCCGTGACCGCAGTTTCCATTTTGGTACCCAAGACCACAAACTCGTGGGCATGATTTCTCACCTTGGTCCTCAGCTTGGTATCGCAGACGGCATTGCGCTTAGTTCAACAATCCGTCAAACCAAAGACACCACGCTCGTTTTTACCGGCGATGGCGGCGCCTCAGAAGGTGATTTTCACGAAGCCCTCAATGTAGCTGCTGTTTGGCAGTTGCCCGTCATTTTTGCGATTGAAAACAACCGTTGGGGTCTGAGTACGCCCTCCTCAGAGCAGTTCCGTTGCAAACAATTCATCGATAAAGGCATTGGCTATGGCATGGACGCCATTCAAGTCGATGGCAACAATATTTTAGCCGTCATCGATGCCGTTCGTCAAATTCGCACCCAGATTCAAGCGCAACCGCGTCCGTTTATATTGGAGCTCATGACTTTCCGCATGCGTGGGCACGAGGAAGCCTCAGGGACAAAATACTACCCTGAAGGTCTTCAGGAACAATGGGAACCCAAAGACCCCGTGAGCACCTACGAAGCTTTTTTGCTTCAAGAAAATATCATCGATCAAGCCACCATTGATCAAATCAAACAAGGTTTTAAAGAAGAGATTCAAAGTGCTTTTGATGTGGCCAATGCTGCACCTAAAATTATTCCAGACCTACAGCAAGAGTACACAGATGTTTATGCGCCACATACACATGTAGCTGTAGAACCTACTGATAACGGTCAAGAAATGCGCTTCATCGATGCCATTCAGGATGGCCTGCGTAGTGCCATGCAAAAACACCCAGAATTGGTACTTATGGGCCAAGACATCGCCGAATATGGAGGTGCATTTAAGGTTACTGAAGGCTTCGTAGAGGCTTTTGGCAAAGACCGCGTTCGCAACACACCACTTTGTGAATCTGCAATTGTCGGGGCAGGTTTAGGCCTCAGTATTGCCGGTATGAAAGCAATGGTTGAGATGCAATTTGCTGACTTTGTGAGTGTAGGTTTCAATCAAATTGTGAACAATCTTGCCAAATTGCACTGGCGCTGGGGGCAAAACGCAGACGTCGTGGTGCGCATGCCCACAGGGGCTGGTACGGCAGCTGGGCCATTTCATTCTCAGAGTAATGAAGCCTGGTTTGTCCATACACCCGGACTAAAAGTAGTTTATCCGTCCAATCCCTACGACGCAAAAGGCTTGTTGCTTGCCGCATTTGAAGATCCGAATCCTGTTTTATTTTTTGAACACAAATACCTTTACCGTAGCCTCAAAGCCAATGTTCCATCGAGTTATTACAACGTTCCGATAGGCAAAGCAGCTACTGTGAGCACTGGTCATGACCTTACGATTATCACTTATGGTTTGGGGGTTCATTGGGCTTTAGAAGCCGCCGCAGAACGTTCTTCTTATTCTTTTGAGATTTTGGATTTGCGCACGCTCTTGCCATTAGATCTTGAGGCTATTATAGCTGCTGCTTCCAAAACAGGTAGGGTATTGGTGCTCCACGAGGACACCCTCACGGCCGGAATCGGCGGTGAGATCGTTGCACTGATCAATGAGCACTGTTTTGCACAGCTCGATGCACCTGTGCTTAGGGTGGCATCACTCGACACCCCAGTGCCATTTGCTGCAGACCTAGAGAAACAATTTTTAGCTTCGAGCAGATTATTGCAAACCATCGATCAATTATTGGCCTACTAGTGCGTATAAAGCCAATTTTACGCTTTCTTTTATTACTGCTGCTCTCCATGAGTGTGCTGCGAATAGCTTTCGTTCTTGAAAACGCGAGTTTTTTTAAGCACATTTCAGCCCAACTCTTTTTTATTGGTGCCTATTTTGACCTGGTAACGCTTGCGTTATTAAGTTTGCCTCTTTTGCTTTTGGTGAATCCATTGAATTTGCTTGGCGGCGCACGATTTCAAAAATGGCTCATCATTGGTGCAAAAGCTTACCTCTTCTTCGTCTCGTTTTTTGTTCTAACGCTCAATTGTTGGGATATTGCCTATTTTGCATATACCCAAAAAAGATCGGGGTTTAGTTATTTTTTACATCTCTTAACTGGCACCGAAACAAGTTCTTTGGCTGGCGAATTTTTAATTGAATTCTGGTATTTGCCACTATTGTTTATCGGGTTGTGTTTGTTTTTTTGGAAGTACTTGCGATTGATATCCCTATTTCAAGGAAATACAACACCAAAAGCTGCATTATTGCCCTTCTTGATCGCCCTACCTTCTTTAATCATTTTAGCACGGGGCGGCTTGCAATTAAGACCCATTGGTATTGTCGATGCCACCGCAATGAGTAGCTTGGAGCAGGCTCCAGTTGTGCTCAACACTGCTTTTACCTTTCTAAAGACCGCCAACGACCAACAACAAGCACGTGTGCAGTACATCCAAGAGGATCAATTGGCAAAATATTTGCATCGCAGGTCCAATGTTCAAATTGACCACCTGCCTAAAAATACCAACGTTGTCATTTTGATACTAGAGAGTTTTGGAACCAACTATGCTGGGCCGAATAGCCCAAACTCATACACGCCTTTTCTTGATTCAATTCTGAAAAATAGTTTGTTTTTTGACTACGCCATTGCCAATGGACGCACATCCATGGATGCTGTTCCAGCAATATTAGCAGGCATGCCATCATGGTTACCCGAGTCTTATATTTTATCCCCGTATTGCAGCAATCAAATCAATAGTTTGCCTCAAATACTCAGCAGTTACGGATACAACAGCTCTTTTTTTCATGGAGCCAAAGAAGGTTCAATGGGTTTTAAAAGTTTTACAAAAGCAATCGGTGTAACACGCTATTTTGGTTTAGAATCGTATCCCAATCAAAAACATTTTGACGGTAATTGGGGTGTTTGGGACCACCATATGCTGTCGTTTTTCGGTCGCAAACTCGGTAAGTTTAAACAACCATTCATGAGTGCCATTTTTACGCTCAGTTCTCATCATCCGTATCAAATTCCACCTGCTTTCGAAACCAAGGTTGCAAAAGGGCCAGAGCCCCTTTGCAAAACGCTTTCTTATACGGATCTTTCATTAAGGCAGTTTTTTGAGCGCTTTTCTAAAGAAAAATGGTTCCAAAACACGCTTTTTGTCATCACAGCAGATCATGTAGGTCCGACGAGACAGCAGCGTTTTCAAACATTGGACTGGCGTTACCGCATTCCAGTTGCTTTTTATCATCCCCGGCTTACGGTGCCTAAACCCAAAAAGGGAGTTGTTTTCCAGCAAATAGATATCTTGCCAACCGTTTTAGCTCTTTTGGGATTGGAAAGACCGTCTTTCGCTTTGGGTTCGTCGTGTTACGACGCACAGCAAAGTCAAAAAGTGGTCTATGACAATGGTAATTTGTTGTCGTTTATTTACAATGGAACCAATTTGGTGCCAATTGCCTGGACACCCGGAGTACATCGGCAGTATACCCCAGATCAATATGCGGTTAGTCAAAAAATCAAAGGCTTGTATCAATATTACACCAATAGTTTGATAACCAATAAGTGTAGTGACCAAACCATCAGGTCAAGCTTACCATAGAATTCCTTATCTTTGCGCTTTCAATTGAAAGCAGCTATGGCCGAAAAAAAAGTAACCCGTCAAGAAGATTACGCAACCTGGTACAACGACCTCGTCTATAAAGCCGACCTCGCCGAACACTCTGATGTGCGCGGCTGTATGGTCATTAAGCCTTATGGTTATGCGATATGGGAAAACATGCGCGACGTCCTTGACGCCAAATTCAAAGAAACCGGGCATTCCAACGCCTATTTTCCGCTTTTTATACCTAAAAGCTATCTCAGTAAAGAGGCTGCGCACGTCGACGGTTTTGCAAAAGAATGCGCCGTTGTAACCCACTACCGCCTTAAAAATGCCGAAGATGGCAGTGGTGTTATTGTCGATCCAGAAGCCAAGTTACAAGAAGAATTGATCGTGAGGCCAACTTCCGAAACCATTATTTGGAACTCTTACAAAAATTGGATTCAATCATACCGCGATCTACCGATATTAATCAACCAATGGGCCAATGTAGTTCGTTGGGAAATGCGCACTCGTTTATTTTTACGTACAGCTGAATTCCTTTGGCAAGAAGGGCATACTGCACACGCCACCAAAACAGAGGCCATTGCCGAAGCAGAACAAATGCTCGATGTCTATGCCGACTTCGCAGAAAACTATATGGCTATGCCAGTCCTTAAAGGCCGCAAGACAGCCAGTGAGCGCTTTGCAGGTGCAGAAGACACACTCTGTATTGAAGCCCTAATGCAAGATGGAAAAGCATTGCAGGCGGGAACCAGTCATTTTCTTGGTCAAAATTTTGCCAAAGCATTCGAAGTAAAATTTGCGGACAAAGAAGGCAAACTCGACTACGTATGGGCTACCTCATGGGGTGTTTCAACGCGTCTGATGGGTGCACTTATTATGACACACTCCGACGATGAAGGCCTCGTATTACCACCTGCGCTTGCCCCAACTCAAGTTGTAGCTGTTCCGATTTACCGCAACGAGACAGAACGTGCGCAAATCGGCATTAAGTTCCAAGAATTAGCGCAAGAACTCAAAGCAAAAGGAATCCGTTTTAAATACGACGATGATGACAACCGCAGACCGGGTTGGAAATTTGCCGAATACGAAAATAAAGGTGTGCCTGTTCGTTTGGCAATGGGCCCACGAGACCTAGAAAACGGAAAAATTGAAGTGGCACGCCGTGACACCAAGGTCAAAGAAACCCTAGATTTTGCGCATTTGGTTGCTCATATTGAAACTTTGTTGCAAGATATTCAGCAAAACCTTTTGCAGCGCGCAAAAGACTTCCGTACGGCAAACACCCATGTTGTCGATTCATATGCAGATTTCAAGGTTGCCATTGAAAAAGGAGGCTTTTTCTTGGCGCATTGGGATGGCACAGCCGAAACCGAAGAACTTATCAAGCAAGAAACCAAAGCAACCATTCGTTGTATTCCTTTTGATCAAGATACAGAACCTGGTCAATGTATGGTTACTGGTAAGCCTTCAGTAGGTAGGGTGGTCTTTGCGAAGGCTTATTGATGTCTGTATTTGAATTCAAAGATTTTTCTGTACATCAGGCCAATAGCCCGTTAAAAGTCAGTACGGATGCTATCCTTCTAGGTAGCAGCGTAAAAATTGACAAGGCAAACGCAAGGCTGCTCGATGTCGGAACAGGCAACGGCGTCATTGCTTTGTTGTTGGCCAGCCGTTATTCAAACATCTTAATTGATGCCATTGATCCGCATCCAGGTGCGTGTCAAGATGCCAAACAGAATTTTGAAAACGCCGTGTTTGCCAATAGACTCCGTTTATTTTGCACCAGTTTGGCTGACCACGATCAGCGTCTTAAATACGATATAATTGTCTCTAATCCACCTTATTTTATCGATGGATTGCTGAGCGAAAAAGAAGCAACGCAACAAGCCAAACACATTTCAATAAGTACATTTCACGCCTTACTTCTCGACATGAAACGCCGTCTTGAATCAAGTGGGACTTTATGGCTTATTTTAGCGCCAGAACCTGCAAATGAGGCCATAGCTTACCTTCAAAAGGAGGGCTTATATCTTCGAAATCGGTTGCGTTTCCACGCCAACTCTTCGAAGCTAGACAAAAGATGTGTGCTTTGTTTTTCATTTGAAAAAAGCGTAGTTGAGCAACAAGCGTTTTTCATTCGTAACCTAGATGGTTCTTATCATGACGATTACAAGAAGCTTGCAGGCGCGTATCATAACCGAGCGCTTTAAACTTTCTTTTTAAGCCGTTTTAAATCGGTACTTAGTCCTATTGTTTGGACGCTACCGGCTTTGGAGTAAAATTGAATACCGTAATCTAAATCAAAGCGTTTGACATGAATTCGGGTTCCAAATGAAAAACCCGCTAAGCCCGGAAAATCATTGAGTTTGAGCTGTTGTCGTCTGTTGTAATCAAAGCCCATGCGCATTTGTACAGCCCCTTTAGGTACAAGTTCTAGTTGAAAATGCAGGTGATTGGCAATTTTTTCACCTATGTTAGGGACATATACCGGGATGGTGTCGCCGGTGAGCGGGTCTAGGCTTTCTTTGGCATTAGGGTCGAGCCAAATATTTTGAGGGGTGTTGAGCGAATGCCCAACCAAAGAAAATCGGAAAGGCGCGTGTGCTAATTTGTAACTCACGGCAGCATAAATATCAAGAGGAAGTGTTGATTTGGATTGTGCGGTGTAATCCTTGAAGACAAAACCAGCGTTTCTGAGCCCTACACTGGCCATGAGTTGTTCGTTTGGATGTACCAAAAGCGCCGAAAATTGAAACGCAACTGCAAAGGCGCTGTAGCGTTCAAGCTGGGATCCGAGCAAATTGAGTTGAGCACCCAGCTTAAAATAGGGGTTAGGTGTGTAGGCATACGAACTACCTATATTGTAGTCCAATGCGCTAAAAGTGCCGGTGGCTTGTCCGGTGGCGTCGGTTTGGGTAAAATTACCATAGTTCATGTAACGTACATACGGTGCAAAAACTCCCCATTTGGTTTTTACAGCACTCACGAGCATGCCGTAGCGCACTCCGCTTGGTAATACACCTAAACTTGAATGAAATTGGAGTGCTTGTGAGGTATTTACCAGTGCAGGTTGATCGAGCGTGAGGCAAATATCTTTGTCATTAATCGCATAAAGACGACCTCCGACAGCAGCTGCACGTGCATTATTGAGTTGATTGAGGTAGGAAAAAGCGTTGTTGCCATTGCTGTATTGTGCAAGAGCCACACCAACCATTTGGAGCATACAGAAGACAACTAATATCAATTTCATTTTGTAAAAATGTTGCAAAATTAACGACGTGAAAATACAATAAAAAAAGCAGCTAAATTTTGGAACAATAATTGCTTGTGCAGATTTTATGAAACCTACTGCCCAACTTTATCCTTCGTTTGAAACAGTGCTCAGTGCACAACAACGATTTTTTGAGCGAATTATTGCACGTTATTTCAAAGGAGAACAGCAACAAGACGTTTTTCAAGACTTTTGTGTGCATTTGCACTCGCTTTACTTTCAAAAGTATTCAAGCAATAGCCATCTTTTCGATTCTCAGGCGTGGCTGCGCACGGTGCTTGTCAACTTCTGTATTTCGCAGCTCAGAAAAGAAAAAGCCCAGAAAAATAGTGTGTGGAACCAAACAACAGTCGTGGTGAATCTCGTGGCGGAAGCACCTAATTTAAATGAATACGAATTGCAGGCGCTTTACGAGGCAGCTTTAGGTTGCGTAAGTAAAAAGGAAGCACTTCTTCTCAAGTTGAAGTTTGAATACAAATGCACTTCGAAAGAAATAGAGCAAAAACTGGGCGTTCAGCACGTCGATGTGCTATTTGCGCGAATCAAAGATAAAATCAGAAAGAAAATGGGAAGAATCAATTTAGAATTCTAAAAATCTAGGTGTCTTTCCTTTTTTTCTAAATAGATATCGGCAATAGTAACGAGAATTGCCGTTTCCTCCACCGCGCCAAAATCAGCATTTACTGCAGTGTCAAAGGTGCGCATCGTGGGCGAAAGGTTCATGTAAATATTCATGAGCGGCGGTATAAAGGTACCGCGTTCGCGTACAAACTGATTGAGTACTTTAAAGCCTTCCTTGAAATCGAGGTCACGAAGCATTTCCTTGTAAAGTGCTTGGTCTTTTGAGTAGTCCAGTGGATGCTTTGCCTTGATGAGGCCGTCATTATCTTTGAAATAATATTGAAGAAAATTCAGTAGAAAATCGCGACTCGGACGGTCGTAGTCCGGATACATGGTGACTTTTCCGAAGAAGTATTTGATTTGGGGATAAAAACGAATGAGTGCTCCAAGGCCGTCCCAGATGTTATCGAGGGCAAAAAGCCCTTTTTTGGGATTGACATTTGGCTGAAAATTGGGTTGAACCCAACTGCGTCCCAGTTCAATGGTGTGCGGCAAGTAGGCACTTTTGAATTGCGCATTAAAATCAAAATAGTGAACAGTAGAAAGATGATAGTTGCCAGCGGCATCTAACGCATCGGAACATACTTTATAGCGGTAGCCCCCAATAATTTCTTGGTCTTCCTCGGACCAAACAATGAGTTGCTCATACGCAAAAGGACCAAAATCGTGGTCGTCTAGGTCGATTTGCTGCCCGGTTCCACCACCAGCGGCTCTAAAAGTGAGCTCGCGGAGTCGGCCAATTTCTCGGAGTACATTTGGTGCGTTTTGCGCATTAATGCGGTAAATTTCGTTGCCACCTTTTCGGGTCAAACGCAAAAAGCGTTCTGGGCTGAGTTCTTGGCGTAGAACAGCTCGGTCTATTGGGTCAATGACTTTTTGCATAGGTAGATTTTAAGCTGTAAACATGATTTTTAACCCAATTGGCCGCGTCGAGGTCGTCTAGGTTTTGAGGAAGGTCTTTTGGATATAGTGGTTGGCCGATTACAAAAGCAATCTTACCATTTTTTTGTTTGTACATTTCATCAGCCAAAAGAAACATTTCTAAATTGGCTTTGATGCCCAGTCTTTTGCGCCAACGATTGACACGGTAAAAAGCTTTGGACAACGCACCATCGATGTAAATGGGTACAATAGGGCGCTGTAATTCTCGGGCGTAACTGACAAACGTTTTTTTCCATTCGGGCTCAATGATTTGACCATAATGAATGCGCGTTACCATTCCTGCCGGAAAAATAATGAGTGCTTGTTCTTTCTGAAATGCATTTTTGATAGAATTTCTTACGCCGCCATGGTTGCGTCCAAATTTATTGACACCGACAAACAGGTTTGAGAGTTGCTCGATATTCAGTAGTAAATCATTGACAATTACTGCGACATCGAGCCTGGTGTGTCGGAGCGCATGGATCAGTGCAACCCCATCCATACCGCCTAACGGATGATTTAAGGCCAAAATAACCCCGCCTGTGGCCGGGACATTCTCGATGCCTTGTACTTCGATGTTGATCTGAAAATAATCGATCACGGCTTGGCAAAATTCGTGGTCTTTGAGGTGGCCTTTTGCTGCTAAAAATGCATTTATTTCATCTTGATGCAATTTCTTCTTTAGATAATGGAGAACAAAGCGCGGCAACCATTTGAGTAAGCGCGGATTTTTACTTCTGATCAGAGCCTCAATATCAATTTTAGTTTGCGCAGACATCAGGTAAATTTAGCATGAAAAATCGAAAGACAGCGAAAGGCCGTCATAGGCCAATTTGACGTTGTCAGGTAGTTTGTTGTTGACCACATCATGTAAACCGAAAAGATGAGAGATATGGGTCAGGTAGGTTTGTTTAGGTTTGATTTCATCGATGAGGGCGAGTGCTTCTTCGAGATTAAAATGAGATAAATGGGTGTATTCATGAAGGACATTCACAATAAAGATGTCGAGTCCGAACAGCTTTGCTTTTTGCTCATCGGAAATTGTTTTGGCATCGGTAATATAGGCTAACTTGCCTATTCGAAAACCAAAAACTTGCATTTGGTGGTGCCAAACCTCGATGGCTTCAATGGAATAATTGTTTAGTTGAAAGCTACCTTTTTGGAGCTGTTCGATATGAAAACGTGGAACGCCCGGATATGAATTGTGCTCAAAAGCGTAATGAAATTCTCGGCGTAATGCAGCTTCAACTTTTGGTGTGCAATAAATCGGGAAATCTTTCTTTTGCTTGAAATTAAAGGCCCTGACGTCGTCAAGACCTGCTATGTGGTCTTTGTGTTCGTGTGTGAGTAGAATAGCATCGAGGTGTTGGACTTGTTCTCTGAGCATTTGTTGGCGAAAATCTGGGCCAGCATCTATGGCAAAACTGAGTCCTGGCAACTCAACCAATACACTTGCCCTTAATCGTTTATCTTTGGTATTTGTCGAACAACAAGTAGGGCAGTTGCAAGCAATAACTGGAACACCCTGAGAGGTTCCTGAACCAAGAAATATCAGCTTGCCTTGAGCATTCATGAGCGCAAAATTGGATTCAGATCGATGCGTTTTTGACCAGATGGTTTGCGCATAAATTGATGGACAATTGTTTTGTTGTCTCGGTTTTCTTTTTCAAGTTGGATATATCGGGCCCAATGAAGCGGTTCTTTGCCATGAAAATGAAAGGGTGCATAGCCGTAGCCGCGGTAGACGCCGTTTTCTATCCAAACCAAGCTTTTTTCACCTTTGTTTCGACCTTTATCAATCAAGAAAAAGGTATCACCGTTGAATTGTAACTCGTCGATATAGGCTTGTACTCTTTGGTTGTAGACTGCAGGGTCTTCTTCTTGGACACAGGCGCCATTGCACTGATGAATAGTGTACTGAAAACAAGCGCTTTGGGTCGGGTAGAGGTAGCAAAGTTTTTGGCAGAGTTGGCGTTTTTCAACGATGTATTCCAGGTATCCGATTGCATCTTTTCGCGAGCTAAATTGGAGCAGTGGTTCTGCAGTTTTCTTGGCAGTGCTTTCTATCTTGAGCCGAATGTAGCCATCGATATCAAGTTGGTCATATAAGCCAAATGGAAAGAGACTTTTGCGCAATTTACGGTTGTAAATGGGCTTGTGCTCTTTGATGAGCGTCGATTCCAAGAGCATTGCGATTAATTCAGAACCGGTTAGTTCGTACTCGACCCGACAAATATCTTGTATCATTTGTTGCCCCTTAGCCGTTTTGGTATTGCGCAGGTGCTGTTCAATGCGTTTTTTGATATGAATGCTTTTGCCGATGTAAATCAGTTGGTTGAATTCGTTGTATAGTTTGTAGACACCCGTCTTGTTGGGTAATTCTTCAATACTCTCTAGGCTCAAATTCGGATGTACTTGTTTGGGATTGAGTACATCTTGAATGAATGTGTTGAGTTGGTTTTTGTCTGTATTGTACAAAATTGAAAAGAGCGCAGCTGTGGCTTTGGCGTCGCCGTCGGCTCTGTGGCGTGCAGCATTCGGAATACCTAAATCTGTACAAATTTTCCCAAGTGAGTAGGAGGCATGGCCAGGTAAAACAATTCGAGAAGCCCTAACCGTGCAGAGTTGAGGCATTCTGAATTCGTATCCCAATCGTTTGAATTCGCTCCGGAACATGCCGTAATCAAAAGCAACATTGTGTGCAACAAAGATGCAGCCCTCGCAGAATTCAATGACTTCTTTGGCAATTTCATAGAATTTTGGAGCATTAGCAACCATGTTATCGGTGATGCCGGTGAGTCTGACGATAAAATCAGGAATGGCTTGCTCTGGGTTGACTAAACTATGAAAATGACCGATGACTTGTTGGCCGTCGTGTTTGTACATGGCGAGCTCCGTTATTTTGGAGTCTTTGGTGTGGCCACCTGTAGTTTCGACATCGACTATGACAAAGTTCATGCCTACGAAGTTAGAAAAAAGAGCGGGTCTGAGATTTTGTAGCCAGTCAATTTTTTGTTTTCTTTGGAAAAATTTAAATCATGAAGTCCTTCTTTCTTTTTGGTGCTACATTGCTAACGACATTCCTAAATGCGCAAAGTAACCTAAGTGTTTTCAATAACAATGGTCAACCGTTTTATGTGGTTCTAAACGGAATTCGTCAAAATTCCAAACCGGAAACCAACGTTCAGGTCAGTCAGATCAAAAATGGCAGCTATGCTGTAAAAGTGATTTTCGCCGACGGCAAGACACCAGACATCGATAAAAACTTCATGATCGATGCCCCTTATGATATCACCACGCGCATCGTTTTTAAAAAAGGCAAAGGCAAGTTGCAACTAATGGGCATGGAACCAACCCATGGCGTCATACAAGAAGCAGTCGTTTATCGCCCAAATGATGCAGCCAATTATTCAGATGCCGTTGTAAACATGAACATGAATATTCAAGAAACGCCAAATTCAACTATTCAAACTTCAAATACAACTAACACCACGACAACAACGACAACGAATGGAACAATTCCCGATGAAAATGTCAATTTGAATATGAATCTTTCGGTAGGAGGGGTGAATGTCAATCTCAATGCAAATGCCAGCGCTACCGGTTTGGGTACAGGCACAACCGTTACCGAAACGACTTCCTCAACAACTTCAATAAGTTCGACGACAACAACTTCCTCAAATTCGGTTTCCACTAATACCGGAATGAATGCTACACCTAACAACATGTCGAATCAAGTCAATACCAATCTTCAATTGAATGGAAATACCCAGGTTGTCCAGAATCAACAAAATCAACAAAATGCGCAGCATCAGCAAGTGATTGCTCAAGTACAACAAGCGCCATTGTCAAATAGGGTGAATTGTACCAAAACCATGAATCGCTTAGAGGCGTTTAAGACTGAATTACAAGACCAATCTTTTGAGGAGGATCGTTTGGAGGCACTCAAATTGGCCATGAAAACGACTTGCCTAACGACTGCACAAGCCGAGCAATTACTAGACTTATTTACTTTTGATGAAAACCGTTTGGAAGTTGCCAAATATTTAGCAGATCGTTTAACGGACCGCGATAACGCCGGAGCCTTGGCTAAAAAATTGACCTTCGATAGCAATAAAATGGAATACCGCCGCTACATCAGTGAATAACGACGGTATTTTACCAATTTTCTTGTTTTAGGGGGCTTAAAGCGCCACCACCTTATCTTTGGAATGACGCACTTTGAAGTCGTACTCAAAAGACTGATTTTCTTTTGGTTTTAATTTGAATTTCCACTCGATGAGTCCTGTTTTGTCATCGATGGTACCCTTGCCTAGGTTCGTTTTCTCAATAACGATATCTGGATTGGTGGTCAGTGGAATTTGATCTTGGATAGTGAGGTCAATTTCCGAAGACTTCAGGTTGCGCACTTCTATACTATATGCAAAGCTGCGCTCTTTTTTGTCCTGAACAATGCGCTCTTTACACTGATTTTTAAGCAGCGTGCGCTTCACAACGATATTGGGGTCTTTGCCAAGTGAAAGATTGAGTGTGTCATCGATATTGGTGGGGTCAATATAAGTTTCGCCAATGTAAGTTCCGTCAAAGAAAATATTTGCTTTAGCTGGAACCAATTGGAGTTCGTCTAATTTGGTCATTTGGGCCACAAGATAGACGCCTGGGTCTAGCTTTGGAACAGCGTAATAGCGGAAACTCGTATTGAGATCTGCTTGCTTGACCAACACCATGTGGTTTTGGTTATCTGAAGCAATATTGTAATTGAGGTCGATTTTGAATTCTGCGGCAATAAGTTGCTGCACCACCGTAGTGAATTCGCTTGCATCAAGTGCATCATCTTCTACCACACCCGTGGTGGAATACATAAAACCCATGTTTGTGACTTGCTGGTTGACGGACGGCGCAAGGTTGTATGCATCTGAGCGCATTTTTGCTTTTTCCTCGAGTACTTTTCGGTATTCTTGATAATCGATATACCAAGGGCTAAGCTCAGGCTTGGTTTTGTTGGCATATGGGTTGTTGGTCGAAATGCTCAGTTTGACGTCGTTCCAATCTAGACCTGTTTGCTGACGAACTTGGGCTTTGTAAGTAAGGCTGATTTTACCGGAACTGGCTTCGCTGCGAATATCGTAAAGCGGGGTCCAACCGGCATTTGAGGCCAAATAACTGAGGTCAATGCGGCCACTTGCGGCTTCTTTGGCCATAAGCGTAATAACAATGCGCGGAATGCCTTTGATTTCTGGCTGCGGATTATTTTGCGTTGCGAAATTGCGCAAATCGTTGAGGCGCTGGTCAAGACTACTTAGTAAGTCTGTTTTCTTCACTTTTTGGCGGTCTAGTGCACTTATTTTCTTGTTGAGTTCGGACACCTTGGTTGTGTAGTAATCCACCGTTGATTTTAACAACTGAATGCTGTCATTTACTTTGCCTTGGCCTTTGACAGCGCCATTCGAGATAATGATTTTGCGCGCTGCAACAAGTACTTCGATTTCGTCGTTGATGTCGCGGAGTTCAAAATTGACAAGTCGTATTGAATCTTCAAGTACTTTGATGGCCGCTCTCACTTTAGGCGGAAGTTCCGTAACAGTTGCCATTGTATTGGGTTGCGGATAATAGAATTCGTATTTCGAATCCAAGATGACTACCGCTCCTGTCGCTTTCACTTGAATGGTGGAAGGAGCAATTTGGGCCGAAATTCCCTCCACGATGACTTCGCTGAGGCCAGGTTTGATGGTGTAATTGGCTTTGTGTTGCAGCTGTGCGCCTTGCATGTAGACAGTTACGCCTGTCAAAGTACTTTTAACGGTTACTTTATCGTTGGCCCAAATAGCGGTGCCAAAAAGCAGAATGGTGAGCAGAAGTTTGATTTTCATATGCTTGGTTTAAATTGATTTGTAAAAATAAGGTCTTTATTTTAGTCGTATCTTTGTTCTGATGAAATTCGAAGACTACCATATCGATCAGAAAATAAAAGACCAACTAAGGGAACTCGGTTTCAAACGACCCACAGACATCCAATACCGTGCCATAAAACACATTTTGGACGGCGAAGATGTCATGGCGGTTGCCCAAACGGGCACCGGCAAGACAGCTGCATTTGTCATTCCTGTATTGCACAAACTGCTCAAATACAAAAAACAGGCTTCGAACTCCGTACAAATTCGCTGTATTGTTTTGGTGCCAACCAGAGAACTCGCCCAGCAAATCACAGGCGTGTTTGAACAAATTGGCGCCCAAACCAAAGTCAAAGTCATTGGCTTATATGGCGGTGTTGAGCAAGAAGCACAAATTACACAGCTGCAGAAAGGCGCTGAGGTGCTCATTGCCACACCGGGCCGCATGTTTGACTTAATTGCGCAAGGACACCTCGACGTTTCGGGTGTTCATACGTTGGTCCTCGACGAAGCAGATCTCATGCTTGATCTCGGTTTCAATAAAGATATTCAAGATATTATCCGCAAAATTCCGGCCAAGCATCAAACTTTGTTTTTTACAGCTACCATTGACAAAAAAATCAAGTCTTTGGCTTATGATGTGGTGCGTTCTGCCATTCGCATTCAATTGTCTCCTCAAAACCCAGTTTCTAAAAATGTCCAACACGCAGTTGCTTTCATTGAGATGGATGACAAACGCTTTTTTTTAGAAAACATGATCAATGAATATCCGGAGGCGCGTTTCTTGGTTTTTGCGCGTACCAAAGTGCGGGTGGAGCGTATAGTCAAGGCCATGGATCGAGTGGGCATTCATGCAGAGGCCTTACACGGTGGCGTCGCCCAAAACGAGCGTTTTTCCCTTTTAGAACGATTCAGAGAAGGTAAGAACCAAGTCTTGATCACCACCGATGTAGCCGCTCGCGGTATTGATATTCCCAATATGGAATACGTCATTAATTATGATTTACCGGACAATCCGGAGAATTACGTGCACCGATGCGGAAGAACTGGTCGAGGCAATGCCCTTGGCCAAGCGCTTTCCTTTTGCAGTCAAGATGAACTGCCTTTGCTTGAGGCTATTGAGGCCTATACCGGAGAAGAGGTCTTGCGCTATGAAATTACAGAAGGGGAATACAAAGCCATTTTATTTGATGCAGATGATCCGAGCTATAATTGGCAAAAATTACTCGACGAAAATGAAAATCCTGACTTTTGGGAGGATTAATTCATAAATAGTTTCTATCTTCAGCAAAATAAACTTAAATGCTAAAGATGAAAAAGTCCCTTTTTGTATTATCGCTTATGTTGTGCGCAAGTATCTCAATATTTGCCCAAACCAAAAAATTTCATGGTGTCAGTTTCAATACTGAACTGAAACTAGATGGTGAAAACCTCCTTATTAACGGTGCTGGTCTTCGTGAAAAATACTTCATGGACCTCTATGTAGCAGGTTTATATGTGCCAAAAAAGACCTCCGATTCCAAAAAAGTAATCTACGATGATACCGAAATGGCTATTCACATTAAAATCATTTCGAATAGTGTTACTAGAGAACGCTTTATTGAATCTGTAAACGAAGGTTTTGCTATCTCCAAGCACGGTTCAGCAAGCAAAGAAGAAATCAAAAAATTTGTTGGTTTTTTCAATGAGCCCATTCAAAATGGCGACAAAATTTATTTGGACTACATCCCTGGTAAAGGCGTTCGCGTTACTAAAAATGGCGAAGTCAAAGGAACTATCCCGGGTCTAGAGTTCAAAAAAGCACTTTTTGGTATTTGGTTTGGAACCCCGCCAGTTCAAGAGAGCCTTAAAAACGAAATGTTAGGAAAAGACTAGTTGTTTTTTTCTGTTTAATTCTTCAAAGCCACGCAAGTGGCTTTTTTTATGTAACGTGGGTTGCATATCGTTTCAAATCGAATCGTGATATTTGCAATTATTAAAACAAATCAAATGAAAGTTATTTCAATGCTTGCGCTCGTTTTGATGAGCTTGGTTTCTTGTACTTCAAGTGCTCAATCTGGCTTTAAAAATGCACCAATAGCCGAACTCACCAAACTTAAAAATGAGAAAAAAGCGGTCGTAATCGACGTTCGAACACCTGCAGAATGGCAACAAGGCGTTATTGACGGAGCCGATTTATTTATCGATTACAACGGTGCAGATTTCAAAAATCAGCTCGCAAAATTAGATAAATCAAAAACTTATATAGTCTACTGCCGCAGTGGTGCACGAAGTGCTGGTGCAAGTCAAGTAATGACTGACGCGGGCTTTAAAAATGTCATTAATATGCAAGGCGGCATTTCGTCTTGGGGTGGTAAAATTGTCAAAAAACCATAGTTAATGACAGTAAAACAATGAAGGTTCAATTACCAGGAATACTTTTGGCTGCAGGTTTAGGACTTGCAGCCATTTTTTTATCGGGCTTTACACCGTCCTTTCTGAATTCGTACTTATTGGCCTTGTTAGTTGGCATGTTTTTGGCGCCTCAAATCGCTAAATCGCCATTGTTCGATGCCGGAATTACATTAAGCTCAGCAAAAATGTTAGAATGGTCTGTTGTATTGTTGGCATTTACAATGGATTACAATGCGATTGGTACGATTGGTGCAACAGATTTCATCCTGATTGCCGTCGTAGTGCTGATTGTATTGATTGCAACATATTATCTGTCAAAAGTGCTTTCTTGCCCGGGTAAAACGGGATGGCTTATTGGTTTTGGTACCGCTATATGTGGATCATCAGCAATCGCGGCTTTGGCTCCAAAAATCAAAGCAAATAAAGAAGATGTGGCGATCTCTTTGGCTTCGGTTAACTTATTGGGTTCGTTCGGTATGATTTTATTGCCCTTATTATTTGAGTTTTTTCCGATTGCCGAAAAACAAATGGCCTTTTTTATTGGGGCCTCCTTGCATTCCGTTGGCAATGTGGCCGGTGCTGGTTTTTCGGTTTCTGAAGATGTTGGGCAATTGGCGCTTGTTTACAAGATGGCACGCGTTGCTTTGTTGTCTCCAGCATTGCTTTTTATGGTTTGGCTAGATGCCCGAAAAACAGAAGGCGGCCGCCTTAAATTTCAGTTGCCTTGGTATCTTATCGCCTTTCTTGTTATTTCTGTTTTTGTGAGTTTTACCCCATTGCCTAAAGCCGCAATTCAAGTGAGTGATTTGATAGGGAAAATGATCCTCACAATTGCAATGGCCGCCATTGGTTTAAAGGTCGATGTCTTTCGTTTGGTAAAAGCGGGGCAACGCGGTTTGGTTTTTGCGCTGCTCGTTTTTGTGTTGCAAATGAGCTTGTTATGGTTGTTGAATAACTGACGAATATTAGTTTTTAAAGTAACTCGAGTCACAAACCAATTGATTTAGCCCGTCTAAATTTGTTTTAATTAATTCAATCATTATGAAAGTAGAACAAATTTACACCGGATGTATTGCGCACGCCGCATACTACCTAGAAAGCAACGGGGAAGCAGCCATATTTGACCCCTTGCGAGAAGTACAGCCTTACATTGATCGTGCAAAGTCAGATGGTGCTCATATCAAGTATGTCTTTGAAACACATTTTCATGCCGATTTCGTTTCGGGGCACCTCGATTTAGCCAAAAAAACGGGAG
>CAZINO010000010.1:39840-41327 GCA_964540625.1 uncultured Lishizhenia sp.
CATTTTCATGCCGATTTCGTTTCGGGGCACCTCGATTTAGCCAAAAAAACGGGAGCAACAATTGTGTACGGACCAACCGCGAAACCGGGTTTTGAAGCCTTAGTTGCCGAAGATAACCAAGAATTCAAAGTAGGGGCATACACCGTTAAGGTTTTGCATACGCCGGGTCACACCATGGAAAGTACCACCTACTTACTCATCGATGAAAATGGAAAGCAACATGGTATAATTACCGGCGACACCCTTTTTATTGGCGATGTAGGACGCCCAGATTTGGCCCAACACGTCATTGCCGATCTCACAGAACGTAAATTAGCGGCACATCTCTTTGATTCTTTGCGCAATAAGATCATGCCGCTAGCAGATGAACTCATTGTGTATCCCAATCATGGTGCAGGTTCGGCTTGTGGCAAAAAGATGAGTAAAGAAACAACCGATACACTGGGTAATCAGAAAAAAACCAACTATGCCTTGCGTGCAGATATGACCAAGGATGAATTCATTGAAGAACTGCTTACAGGGCTCACGAATCCGCCGGGATATTTCCCTAAAAATGTACTCATGAACATTCAAGGTTACGATTCTTTGGATACCATTATGGAACGGGCTTACAAGGCGCTGACGCCAAGTTCTTTTGAATTGGTTGCTACCGAAACCGAAGCACTCATTTTAGATACACGCGCCCCAGAAGTTTTTGCCGAAGGTTTTGTTCCGAATTCGATTAACATTGGCTTAGATGGCAACTTTGCGATGTGGGTGGGTGAAATGATCACCGATATCAAGCAAGAAATTTTATTGATTACCGAGCCCGGTATGGAAGAAGAGGCCATTATTCGTTTGTCAAGAGTAGGGTATGACTACACTGTAGGATATCTGGCTGGAGGTTTTGCTGCTTGGAAAGCAGAAGGACGCGATTGCGACACGGTTCAACGCATTACTGCTGAAGAATTTGCGGCAAAGTTCAATGACAAAGTACCTACATTTGATGTGCGCAAGCGCAGTGAATTTGAGGCAGAGCATGTTGTTGATGTGGTGAATATTCCGCTCAATGAAATCAACCAGCACTTTGCTCAGTTTCCGGAAAACACGGATTTCATTTTGCATTGTGCCGGTGGTTACCGCAGCATGATTGCAGCAAGTATCTTAAAAAGTAGGGGAATCCACAATTTTGTAGATGTAATCGGCGGTATGTCCGCAATTGCAAAAACAAATGTGCCTAAAACAGCTTATGTGTGCCCTAGCACTTTACTGTAGGCGATAGGAATAAAAATAAACTTCAAAGTAGGTCGTGAAAACATGGCCTACTTTTGTTTTTGTAACACTTGTTACATAGAATTGAAAATTCTATTGATACATTTGATACTTAGAATTTAATATGATTGAACCTCTTGCTCTGAATACAAAAAATTAATATCGAATACTAAACCCAAAAAAATGAAAGTAGAACAAATTTACACAGGCTGTTTGGCGCAAGGCGCCTACTATGT
>CAZINO010000011.1:0-40362 GCA_964540625.1 uncultured Lishizhenia sp.
TGGGCCTAAATTAGCTGGTGTTAGAGCAAAGTGGGCTGCGGGTGGAGCCAAAGAAGGAAGCATTTACCAGTGGGTTAACAACTGGCAAACGGCTGCCGCCAATGATCCTTACGCCGCTGAGGTTTCTAAGTGGTCTCCTACCGCCATGTCTGCTTTCCCTGATTTAAAGAAAGAAGACATCGATGCAATTCTCGATTGGGTAGATGCCCAACCAGAAGCCCCTGCAGGTGGCGGTGTTAAAGATCCTACACAACCTCAAGACCCTACTAGCCTAACTCCCGCTGAAGAAGAATCTACTTCTTGGATTTGGATTGTAATGGGCGTCATTTTTGTGGTGGTCATTTTGGCTGTTGGCGGGGTGCGTCGTCAACTTAAAATAGCTACCTCAGACGACGAATCTGAGAAAATGACCTACGGTGAAGAACTTCGTGCCTTGGCATGGAAATACCGCTTACAAGTCGGATTGGTTTCTTTGGTTGTCGTGATCTCTATTTTTGTTGCTTTATTCCAATCTTTGTACTCCATCAACATTATGGAGGGCTACCAGCCATCTCAGCCAATTGCCTTTCCACACAGCCAACACGCCGGAATCAACGGTATCGATTGTAAATATTGTCACAACACCGTTACCAAATCCAAATCAGCGTCTATCCCATCTGTCAATGTTTGTATGAACTGCCACAAACAAATCGATGGCGAAGGCAAACCTTGGGCTGGTCAAATCAAAAAGATATACGCAGCTGCAGGTTGGGACAAAGCAGGTATGAAGTATACCGGAAAAACCAATCCAATTGTTTGGAACAAAGTACACGTTCTTCCAGAGCACGTCTATTTTAATCACTCTCAGCACGTAGTAGTCGGTGGCTTAGATTGTAAGCAGTGCCACGGCGACATGACTCAAATGCAAGAAACAGCAATGGTTCAGCCTGTAGAGGAGCTCAACAAAATTGAAGGCAACATCAAGTTGACGCGCAAAACATTAACCATGGGTTGGTGTATTGAGTGTCACGGCAAAAAAGACGTCGCTATTGGCAATGGTAAAAATGCTTACTACGACGAAATCCACCGTCGCCTCAAAAAAGACCCTAAGCTTTACGCACAATACCTCAACAACGATGGCAAAGTAACTGTCAACGAACTCGGTGGTTGGGAATGCGCAAAATGCCACTATTAATTCAGTAATAACCATACTTGTCGAAATAAGACCATGGAAATGTCAAAAAAATATTGGAAAGGTATTGACGAACTCAAGCAAACACCTGAGTTCATTAAGCACAAAGAGCAAGAATTTCCCAATCAGCAAACAGTTGAAGATTTCTTAGCTGACGAAAACTTAGCCGAATCCTCAACAGCGCGTCGTGACTTCTTGAAGTTTTTAGGTTTCTCCGTCGCAGCAGCCACGCTTGCTGCTTGTGAGGCGCCTGTAACAAAAGTTGTTCCTTATGCAGTTAAGCCTGAAAACGTTACACCAGGTATGCCAACTTGGTACGCGAGCACCTATTATGATGGCGCATCTTATGCGAGCATTGTGGTGAAAACCCGCGAAGGCCGACCTATTTTCGTTAAAGGAAACAAAGATTTTGGCTTTACGAAGGGCGGTACCAATCCACAAATTATTGCTTCCGTTCTCGGTCTCTATGACTCTGCTCGTTTGGCTCATCCTTTAGCCAAAGGACAAAAAGCTTCATGGTCAACTGTAGACGCAGGAATCTCTGCTGCAATTGCAGGCGCCAAAAAAGTTACCTTACTTTCCAACACGGTCATTTCACCTTCTATCAAGCGTGCTATTTCAGAAATGGCAGCTAAATTGAACGGCGAAGGTGGATCAAAGTTCGAACACATTCAATACGATGCCGTCTCTTATGCTGGTATGCGCGAGGCAAACCTATTAAATTTTGGTGCACGCATTATTCCGAGCTATGACTTCTCTAAAGCCAAAACTATTGTTTCGGTAGGAGCAGACTTCCTCAGCACTTGGTTGTTGCCAACTGAATTTGCTGTTCAGTATGGTTCGCGTCGTAATCCGGAAGGTGAATGGATGTCTAAACATTTCCAATTCGAATCAGTATTAACAGTGACGGGTTCGAACGCAGATGTGCGTGGCATGATCAAACCATCCGAAGAAGCTGCTGTTTTAAATTACATGATCAACGCGCTTCAAGGCAAATCTGGAACTGCAGGTGCTTGGAAAGCTGCTGCTGACAAAGCAGTTGCGGCGCTTAAAAAATCTAAAAAGGAATCAGTTGTCGTTGCAGGTTCAAACCACATAGGTGTTCAGCAATTGGCTAACCAACTCAACAACTTGTTGGGCGCTTACGGTTCAACTATCGATCTTTCAAATACAATCAACCTTCACCAATCAGAGGATGCAAAAGCGCTGAAACTTGCGGCAAACGTAGCCGCAGGCAAAGGTCCAGATGTGCTCATCATGATGGGTGTTAATCCGGTATACAGCCTTCCTAACGGAGCTGCATTTGCAAAAGGCCTTCAATCCATCGGAACAAGCGTAGCGATCTCTGCTTTTGAAGACGAGACCGCAAGTCTTTGTACATATGTTTGCCCTGAGCATCATCAATTAGAAAACTGGACTGACCACCAAGCGAAAGCCAATGAATATGCTATCGGACAGCCAACAATTCGTCCTTTACACAATACTTCAAGTGCCCTAGAGTCTCTATTGGTATGGAACGGTAGTGCTACACGCGGAGGTCAAGATTCAGCGGTTGCTTACGATTACATTAAAGCAACTTTCGCTGCAATGAATCCAACTGGTGACTTCAATTACCTCACACACAATAGCTGTACTGCAGTGGCAATTACGCCAGCTGCACTAACTTACACCGCAGCTCCAATTAAAGACCTTCCTAAATCTGCAGATACAGAAGTTATTTTCTATCAAAAGCCAGCTATCGGAAACGGTCAATTCGCCAACAACCCTTGGTTGCAAGAAATGCCAGATCCAGTTACCAAAGTAACCTGGGACAACTACATCACCATGAACCCAGTAGAAATGGAAGGCACATACGCCACCACCTACGACCAAGAACATGGTTTGAATCTAGCTACTGTCACAGTCAATGGCAAATCAATTACGCTTCCGGTTTATCCATTACCTGGCCAAGCACCGAAAACAATCGGAATTGCTTTGGGTTACGGTCGTGGTGCAAACGGCGAAAATATCGGTAAAGCTGCCTTCCAAACAAAAGAATACGGTGGTCATGCCAAAACCGAAGATGGTAAATTAACACCAATCGGAGCCAATGTTTTTGGAATGCTATCTTCAGCAGCAACAATTTTATATAGTGCTGCAGCGAAAGTAAGTCCAGCAGAAGGAACCTATCCTATTGCCGCAACGCAGATTCACCACACCGTAATGGGTCGTGATTCCATCGTTCGCGAGACTACGCTATCCATATTCAAAAACAGCGAGAAAGATGCCTTCAATGAAGGACACAAACTTCAGAAACTAGACAAACACGGCGATCACGTCGAAGCGCCAATATCTGAATTTGATCTCTGGGCAGCACACCCAGTTGAGAAAATCGGACACCGTTGGGGTATTTCCATTGACCTTTCTTCTTGTATTGGTTGTGGCTCTTGCCTCATCGCATGCCAGTCAGAAAACAACGTACCAGTCGTCGGTAAAGACGAAGTTCGTCGAGGCCGTGAAATGCA
This sequence comes from uncultured Lishizhenia sp., assembly GCA_964540625.1. Taxonomy (GTDB): domain Bacteria; phylum Bacteroidota; class Bacteroidia; order Flavobacteriales_D; family Crocinitomicaceae; genus UBA952. Next base: position 3,676 of record CAZINO010000011.1, read on the forward strand.
CTGGTTGCGTATCGACCGCTACTTTGCCTCTGACGAAGAAGCAGCAGTCGGCACTAAAAAAGACAAAGAAACATTTAGCTATGACAACGCCGAAAAGGCTGCCTTGAATCCTTCAGTGGTTCACATGCCTTTGATGTGTCATCACTGTAACCATGCACCTTGCGAGACCGTTTGTCCGGTAGCTGCAACGACGCACTCCAACGAAGGTTTGAACCAAATGGCTTACAACCGTTGTATCGGTACGCGTTACTGCGCCAACAACTGTCCATACAAAGTACGTCGCTTCAACTGGTTCAATTATCCTTCTTACAAAAAGTTCACCGAAGTGAATCCTGCTCAAGATGACCTCGGCCGCATGGTTCTTAATCCAGATGTTACCGTTCGTACGCGTGGTGTCATGGAGAAATGTTCACTTTGCGTTCAGCGCATTCAAGCAACTAAATTGGTTGCTAAGAAAGAAGCTAGAACGATCGCTGATGGCGAGTTTGCAACAGCTTGTTCTGACGCTTGTCCGACAAACGCTATTATTGTCGGTGACTGGAACGATCTCAAGTCCATGATCCGTGAGAAATCAGAAGGTGTACGTGCATATCAAGCACTCGAAGAAGTAGGTGTGAAGCCAAACGTTTGGTACCAAGTTAAAGTACGCAACGAAGACAATTCCTTGCTCGATCATATTCAAGTAGCTCATACAGCTCATCATTAATTATTATTCAATTAAACTACTGCAATGCAAAAGGAAGCAGCAATCAGAGAGCCCCTCATCTTAGGTCACAAAACCTATCATGACGTCACAGAAGATGTTTGTCGTCCAATTGAGGACAAAGCACCTAAAATGTGGTACATCCTATTTGGAATCGCGCTTGTCATCGGTCTTTACGGTGTTGGGAGCATCATGTACCTCCTCGGAACAGGTATCGGTGTTTGGGGATTAAACAAAACAATTGGTTGGGCATGGGACATCACCAACTTCGTTTGGTGGGTAGGTATTGGTCACGCCGGTACACTCATTTCAGCAGTACTTCTTTTGTTCCGTCAGAAATGGCGTATGGCGATTAACCGTTCGGCAGAGGCCATGACCATTTTTGCCGTATTCATGGCAGGTACTTTCCCGCTCATTCACATGGGTCGTCTTTGGGTTGGTTATTGGGTAATGCCAATTCCAAACCAATTCGGTTCGTTGTGGGTAAATTTCAACTCGCCATTGCTCTGGGACGTATTCGCCATCTCTACCTATTTATCTGTTTCCTTGGTGTTTTGGTACATCGGTCTCATCCCTGACTTTGCAACCATTCGTGACCGCGCTAAAAAACCATTAGCCAAAAAGATGTACGGTATCTTATCCTTCGGCTGGTCAGGTCGTGCGAAGCATTGGAATCGCTTTGAATTGGTTTCTTTGGTTTTGGCTGGTTTGGCAACTCCACTTGTATTCTCGGTTCACTCGATCGTATCCTTTGACTTTGCTACCTCGGTTATCCCAGGATGGCACACCACTATCTTCCCGCCTTACTTTGTGGCCGGTGCGGTATTCTCTGGTTTCGCCATGGTACAAACGCTTCTTTTGATTATGCGTAAAGCAATGGGTCTAGAGGCGTATATTCACACCAAGCACGTTGAATACATGAACATCGTTATCATGGTAACGGGTTCAATTGTGGGTACTGCATATATCACTGAGCTTTTCATTTCTTGGTATTCAGGCGTTGAATACGAGTCTTACGCATTCATCAACCGTGCAACCGGACCATATTGGTGGGCTTATTGGTCAATGATGACCTGCAACGTAATTTCTCCGCAATTGATGTGGATTCGCCGTTTGCGTCGTAGTTTGTTGTTCACCTTCTTCATTTCGATTGTCGTAAATATCGGTATGTGGTTTGAGCGTTACGTAATTATCGTGACATCTATACACCGCGATTACATCCCGGCTGCTTGGAGTATGCATTTCCCGAGCCACATCGATATCGCTGTTTATATCGGCACTATTGGTTTGTTCTTTGTTTTCTTCTTGTTGTTTGCACGTTTCTTCCCAGTACTAGCACTCAACGAGGTAAAAACAATTTTGAAAGGCTCAGGTCAATCTTATAAAGAATCTCCAGATTATCACAAACACCATTAAGTAAAGGCTATGTCAGATAAAGTTCTATACGTCATGTACGACGACGACGAAGTACTCAAAAACAGTGCTAAAAAGCTCGTCGCTAAAGGAGTTAAAATCGCAGAAGTTTTCTCTCCATTCCCAATCCACGGGATCGATCCAATTATTGGTGTTAAAAATACACGCTTAGGCATCATGGCCTTCTTGTATGGTTTAACTGGTCTAACATTGGCTACCATTGGAATGCGCTTTTTTATGATCACCGATTGGCCAATGAACATTGGTGGTAAACCAAACTTTTCTTACCTCGAAAACATGTTGGCTTTCGTTCCAATTAGTTTTGAGTTTACTGTCATGTGCGCTGCTCATGGTATGGCAATTACCTATCTACTGCGCAATAAAACGCTTCCGGGTATGCCTGCACAAAATCCGGATCCGCGTACAACAGACGACAAATTCGTTATGGAGATTCGCTTGAGCGACAATCACAATATCTCTGAAGCAGACCTCGATGGCATGTTGCAAGAAATTGGCTTCCTCGAATTGGATAAAAAAGAAATTAAATAAGTACAGGGCCTCATGAAAAAAATAGTTTACACAACACTTAGTGGAGCAGCCTTGACCATGTCATTGCTTTTGAACTCTTGTGTGTCCAATGCCGACAGCCCAGGTTTAGAATATGCTCCTGATATGTACCGCACGCCGGGTATTGAAACTTACGTTGACTACGGTGAAGTACGTGGAAGAGAGAACAAAGCATGGAAAGGCCGTTTATCAGCCATGACCCCGCCACGCAACACCATTCCTTTTTACGGTACAGATTCTTCTGAAGTGAAATTAATGCTGCCTTATTTCCGTAAGCCAAATGTAGCTTTCCGTGAAACCCACGGACTCTATGGTTGGGATTACTCTACCGCAGACGAGTACACTTTAGCTGTTGCAGATAAAAACCCAATTTTACTCAATGCTACAAATGCTGAAGCGGTTATTACCAAAGGGAAAGAACTGTTCACAGCCATGTGTCAGCACTGCCATGGTGAAAAAGGCGATGGCAATGGTCCAATGGTTGCTTCTGGCGCTTATCAAGGTGTGCCGAACTATGTTGGTTTGGCTGCCACAGAAGGTCAAATGTTTTATTCAATTTACTACGGTAAAGGTATGATGGGTGCACATGGCTCAATTCTTAATAAAAAAGAAATTTGGTCAATCGTTCACTACATCCGTCGTATTCAAGATGCCAATTATGGCAAATTTGATGCGAACGGCGCTGCGGTTTCAACCGTTGTTTCAGACACCACTAACGCGAAATAATCAAGAAGAGCAATGGAATTTCAAATCACCAAAAAAGCGAAAAATGTTGCATTTGGCCTGATGGGCTTGGGTGCGCTTCTTACTATCATCGGTGTTGCACTTTCGGCATCAGATCACCACTTTTTCACACGCTTCATGGCCTCTGGTCTAATAAGCGGATTCTTTTTCTTTGCCCTTGGTTTAGGCGCGTTGTTCTTCTTGGCGCTTAAATATGCTACCGAGACCGGCTGGTATGCTGCCGTGAAACGTGTAATTGAGGCTGTTGCTGGTTTCTTGCCAGTGGGTATGATTGTCTTGGGTGTTGTATTGCTCGTACTGACAATTGCTGACGGCGCTCATATCTATTCTTGGATGGATCCTGAGGTACAAGCTCATGACGAAATCGTTCGACACAAAGCAGCTTATTTAAACAAACCATTCTTCTGGATTCGCACGCTTGCGTATTTCATTACGTACTTCTTATTTTGGAGAGGATTTAAAAACCGCTCTTTAGAAGAGGATCGCGTGGGGGGAACAGAACTGCACTTCAAAAACTACAAAAGAGGAGCACTATTTTTGGTTTTCTTCGCTGTGTTTAGCTCTACTTCTGCTTGGGACTGGATCATGTCAATTGATGTACACTGGTTCTCAACCTTATTTGGCTGGTACACTTTCGCAGGAATGTGGTGCTCTACTATGGTCGTTTTGGTCTTGACAACGCTTTATTTAAAAACACTAGGATATCTTCCTAACGTAAACGACTCTCACATCCATGACCTTGGTAAGTGGACATTCGCGACTTCTTTCTTATGGTCATATATGTGGTTCTCACAATTCATGCTCATTTGGTATGCCAATATTGGTGAAGAAGTTGTTTACTTCCAAATGCGTATTGCTGAATTCAAGTTCCTTTACTTTGGTATGTTTATTATCAATTTTGCTTTCCCGATGCTCATTTTGATGTCCCGAGATGCAAAGCGTAACGCAGGTATTCTTGTGTTTGTTGGTTTAATGATCCTGATTGGTCACTGGCTTGATGTTTACATCATGGTGTCTGCAGGTGCCTTAGGTGCAAATGCAAAAATTGGTGCTTTAGAAATTGGAATGGCACTATTGATGGCGGGAACCTTCATCTTTGTTGTGCTTCGCAACCTGAGCAAGGCGCCATTAACTCCTGTGAATCACCCATTCTTAGATGAAAGTAACCATCACGAAATTTAATTTGAAGACAATATAAAAAGTCATGGAAAATAAATTAATCATTTTACTTGTCATTGTTTTAGGTGCAATTGCCGTTGCCCAGCTGGTCAGAATCTATGAAATCTCAGCGAAGCTACGCAAGAACCAAGAGCATGAAATTTCTAGCCGGGACAACAATCTCAATGGGCGCCTTATGTTTGCCTTCATGTTGTTCATGTTTGGTTCATTTATATACCTTATGAAAGCCTATGGCTGGACTGGTCGCGGATCTGCGGCGTCTATAGAAGGAGAAGAAATGGATTGGTTGTTGAATCTGAATTTTGTTATCATCATTACGATTTTCTTCTTCACCAATTTCTTGTTGTTTTACTTTACATGGAAATATGTTAAAAAGCCGGGTGTTCCTGCTTTTTACTATCCGCACAACAACAAACTTGAAATGCTTTGGACTGTCGTTCCAGCAATCGTCTTGGCGGTAATTATCATCTTAGGTCTCCAGACTTGGAGTCACCTTACTGGTCCGACCAAGCCAGAGGCTGAGAAAATCGAGTTATTCTCTAAACAATTTGATTGGACAGCTCGTTATGCTGGTGCAGACAACACATTGGGTCTATATGACTACAAATTGACTCTTGACAACAATGAATTGGCTTTGTTGACCTCAAACACCATCGACTCTTCTTTGAACAATATGCTTAACGGCGCTACTGGTATTCGTAGTTTACAAAAGCTCTTGAACAACCGCGATACCGTTTACAGTGACTCCACCTTAAATGTACTGCGTACTGACTTATCCCGTAAAGAAAGATTGTATCGCTTCCTTAACCAAATGAAGCAAAACCACAACAAAAGGTTAGATGCAAGCGCATGGGATGACATCATCCAAAAGGATACACTTTATTTATGTAAAGGTCAAGAGTACGAAATCGCGCTTCGCGCCAAGGATGTCATTCACTCTGCTTACTTCCCACATTTTCGTGCTCAAATGAATGCGGTTCCAGGTATGGCTACCCGTATGAAATTCACGCCGAACAAAACCACCGCTGAAATGCGCGCTGAAAAGAATGACGATAATTTCAATTACATATTAATGTGTAACAAAATTTGTGGTGGAGCTCACTACAAAATGAAAATGGTTGTAGTTGTCTTAGACCGTCCTGCATATAAAAAATGGATGGATGCCAAGAAAAAAGCGACTTTCAAAGATCAATATTTCCCTGCTGCAACGACTACGCCAGCAGCGCCAGCTGATACTACTGCTGTAGCAACAATGAATTAATTTTTAGAAACGATAAAAAATAATATAATGGCTTCACACGACGCACACGCACACGGACATCATGACGAGCACCATCATCATGAGGAGCATTTTATCTCTAAATACATCTTTTCGCAAGATCATAAAATGATTGGCAAGCAGTTCTTAATGACTGCTGTTTTCATGGGTCTTGTAGCAATGATGTTATCTATTCTTTTTAGGATTCAATTGGCTTGGCCAGGAGAAAGCTCTGATTTCTTGTCATTTTTCCTTGGCGAGAAATGGGCTCCAAATGGGGTTCTTAAAGAGGATATGTATCTTGGTTTGGTTACCATTCATGGTACCATCATGGTCTTCTTTTTGCTCACAGGCGGTTTGTCTGGTACGTTTTCCAACATTCTCATTCCATTACAACTAGGTGCCCGCGATATGGCTTCTGGCTTCATGAACATGTTATCGTACTGGTTCTTTGCCCTTTCGTCGTTGATCATGCTCGTTTCATTGTTCGTAGAGTCAGGACCAGCAATGGCTGGTTGGACGGTATATCCACCGCTTTCGGCGCTACCTCAAGCAGTTTCGGGTTCTGGTCTTGGAATGACGCTTTGGTTGGTTTCAATGGCAATTTTCATCGCATCATCATTGATTGGTTCATTGAACTACATTGTAACAATCATCAACTTGCGTACAAAAGGCATGACCATGACACGTATGCCGCTTACAATTTGGGCATTTTTTGTTACCGCCATTCTAGGTGTGTTGTCTTTCCCAGTATTGTTATCTGCTGCTTTACTACTAATCATGGACCGTCTCATGGGCACGTCTTTCTATTTGTCAGACATCATTGTAGGTGGTGAAATGCTGACCAACCACGGTGGTTCTCCAATACTTTATCAGCACTTATTCTGGTTCTTGGGTCACCCTGAGGTATATATTGTATTGCTCCCTGCACTTGGACTCTCTTCAGAAATTATTGCAACCAATGCACGCAAACCTATTTTTGGTTATAAGGCCATGATCGGATCTATTCTCGCGATTGGTTTCTTATCGTTTATTGTATGGGGTCACCACATGTTTGTGACTGGTATGAACCCATTCTTAGGAAGTGTATTCGTATTTACGACACTACTCATCGCCATTCCATCAGCGGTTAAAGTATTCAACTACCTCACGACGCTGTGGAAAGGCTCATTGGTTTTGACACCAGCGATGCTATTTGCTATTGGCTTGGTTTCTACGTTCATTACCGGTGGCGTAACCGGAATCATCTTAGCGGACTCTGCACTTGACATCATGCTTCACGATACGTACTTTGTGGTTGCTCACTTCCACATCGTAATGGGTATGTCAGCAGTATTTGGTATGTTCGCCGGTGTATATCATTGGTTCCCTAAAATGTTTGGCCGCATGATGAACACACGCTTAGGTTATGCACATTTCTGGGTAACCTTGGTAGGTGCTTACGGGGTATTCTTCCCAATGCACTTTGTAGGTCTTGCAGGTGCACCACGTCGCTACTATGACTATTCTGCCTACAGTGAATTCGACAACAATTCCTTTGAATTAATGGTAGACCTCAACCAGATCATCACCACTTTTGCGATTATTGCAGCTGTGGGTCAAGCAATCTTCCTATTCAATTTCTTTTACTCCATTTTTAGAGGTCCTAAGGCGCCTCAAAACCCTTGGTCATCTACAACCCTTGAATGGACAACTCCTGTAGAGCATATCCATGGAAACTGGCCCGGTGAACTTCCAACCGTACACCGTTGGCCTTACGATTATTCTAAGCCTGGTGCGGCAACTGACTTCATTACGCAGGTCACGCCGCTCGAAGAGGGTGAAGAAGAGCATTAAAAGCTATAACACTACGCAAAAGGCCCGAATTTCGGGCCTTTTTTTGTTACAAGAATAGGGTAAAGACAGCAGTTGTTAATTCGTTCAGTAACCTTTATCGAGTTCCTTCGAGACTACTTCCAATTCTGCATAAAATTCGGGGCCGAAAGCCCTGATCAGTGGCTCTTTTAAAAACTTAAATACAGGTACGTCTAATTTTTCTCCGCAGACACAAGCGGGTTCGCAGATATCCCATTTTTCGTAATTGAGCGCTGTATAATCATTGAATTGCTTGGTCCGAATAGGATAGAGGTGGCAAGAAATAGGTTTGATGAAATCGATGTGTCCTTCACGCTGCGCCTTTTCGATTGCACATTTAGCGGTATTATTTTGGTCAAAATAAACAAATGCACATTCATTCCCATCCACAAGTGTCGTTTCAGCCTCAAAGTCATCATCTATTAAGGCAACCCCATTCTGTTCAACTGCAGCAATGCCTTCTGGCCGCATGAAAGGTAGAATCTGGGGCAAATGTTGCTCTATGATTTGTACTTCGTTGTTTGTTAGTGGTGCACCACCGTCACCTGCCACACAACAAGCGCCTTTACAGGCCGTAAGATCGCACACAAACTGTTTTTCAAAGATTTGTGTCGAAACAATTTTGTCTTGTATTTCAACTAGCATAAGACAAAGATACGTCTAGATTTTGTGGATTAATTTAAAATGCGTATATTTGTACCACATTTAAAGCTGTTAGAACGAGGGGACGCAAGTCCCCTCTTTTTTTCGACAAACAAAAATTAATGTTAGATCGTAAACACATAGAAGAATTAATCGCGGAACGCATTGCTGAGCTAGATAATGGCTTGTATGTTGTCGATTTGCGAATTTCTGCAACCAACGTCATTCATGTGGAGCTCGATAAGCTCAAAGGCGGGGTAAGTGTGATGGACTGCATGTCGGTATCTCGAAACATCGAACACAACCTAGACCGAGAAAAAACTGATTTTGAACTACACGTGTCTTCGGCTGGTTTAGATAAACCTGTTAGACATATCAATCAGTTTGCAAAAAATGTGGGTCGTAGTTTCAAGGTTCAGCCCGAAGACGGAGCACCTTTTGAAGGTGAGCTCGTCAAAATGGCCGACGAAAACCTCGTTTTTAAGCAACGCATTCAAAAACGAGACGAAGTAAAAAAGAAAAAAGTTTGGGTAGAAGAAATCATAGAGCTGCCCTACAATCAAATAAAAGAAGCAAAAATTGTAATTTCATTTAAATAAGCCCCATGAACAGTTTGGAACTTGTTGACTCATTTTCGGAGTTTAAAGAACTTAAAAATATTGACAAACAAACGATGCAGCACGTCCTCGAAGACGTTTTTCGTGCCATGCTCAAAAAGAAGTTCAATACCGATGAACACATCGATATCGTTGTCAATATTGACAAAGGTGACGTTCAAATTTTCTTGAACAAAGAAATTGTGGACGATGGCGAAGTCGAAGACCCAAATACCGAAATCGCTTATTCTGATGCCATCAAGATCGAACCCGATTTTGAAATTGGAGAAGAAGTAACAGAAGAATTTAAGTTTGCTGATTTTGGCCGTCGCAACGTCCTTGCGCTACGTCAGAACCTGATCTCGCGCATCATGGAGCTCGAGAAAGATCAACTCTACAACAAATACAAAGAGCGCATTGGCGAAATCGTTACTGGAGAAGTCTACCAAGTATGGAAGAAAGAAATCCTCATCATGGACGACGACAACAATGAGCTTATCTTGCCAAAATCTGAACAAATTCCTTCAGATTTCTTCAAAAAAGGCGAGTCCGTACGTGCAGTAGTGGCCAAAGTAGACATGCGCAATAGCACACCTGTCATTATTCTTTCGCGTACAGCTCCTGAATTCCTTGAGCGCTTATTTGAACTCGAGGTACCAGAGGTATTTGACGGTCTTATTACCATCAAGAAAATTGTCCGTGAACCAGGAGAACGTGCCAAAGTAGCTGTCGAGTCCTATGATGATCGCATTGACCCAGTTGGCGCATGTGTGGGTATGAAAGGTTCTCGTATTCATGGTATTGTCCGTGAATTACGCAATGAAAACATTGACGTCATCAATTTCACGACCAACCAACAATTACTCATTCAACGCGCGTTGTCACCTGCAAAAATCACTTCCATGGAAGTTCTTGAAGAAGACAAACGCGTCAAAGTATACCTCAAACCAGACCAAGTTTCATTGGCCATTGGAAAAGGAGGAAACAACATCAAACTCGCAGGGAAACTTTGTGGTTTTGAAATCGATGTTTATCGCGATGGCGAAGTCGATATCGAAGATGTCGATCTAGAGGAATTTGCAGATGAAATCGATGGCTGGATCATCGATGAACTCAAAGCAATTGGATGCGATACCGCAAAATCAGTTCTAGAAATCAGCGTAGACGACCTCGTATCGCGTACAGACCTAGAAAAAGAAACCATCGAAGAAGTATTCCGTATTTTGAAAGCGGAATTTGAATAACTTTAATACCAATAAGGAGCGCAACAGTACATTATGGCGGGAAAACCGATTCGTTTAGGAAAAGCAGCAGGAGAATTGAACGTAGGAATTCCGACGATTGTCGAATTCTTAGGATCAAAAGGAATTGTCATTGATCCGACTCCAACATCTCGTTTGGAGCAGGAACACTATGAAATTTTGTGCCAAGAATTTGCTGCAGACCAAAGCATGAAAGAGCAGTCAAAGGCTGCATTGCGTCGCGAGAAGCGAGAATCTTTGTCTTTGAAAGACAAAACCCCTGAAGAGCCAAAAGCGGCTCCTGTTCTCGAAGACGAAGACGAAGAAGAAATCAATCTTGAAGAAATTAAGCGCCAGGTGCTCAATGAGGCTACACCTAAGCCGCCAATTTCTTCGCCCACTGTACCTTCAGCTGCGGAACAGGCTGTTTTTGAAGAAGAGCGCGCAGATGCCTCAACCGAAGTGACCGAAAACAAAGTCAATGTCATCGGTAAAATAGACCTCGATGCCATTAACCAACGTACGCGTCCTGATAAACGTAAAGATAAAACACTACCTGTTTCAGAGCCGGCTGCAGAGCCTGTCCAAGAAACCGTCGCATCAACGCCAGAACCGGTAGTTGAGGCGCCTGCTCCTAAAGAAGAAACAGTAGAAAAGCCGGCTGAAATTGAAACCATTCGCGTCACGCGCCAAACTCTTTCTGGCCCGACTGTTTTGGGTAAAATAGACTTACCTGTAGAAAGGCCTCGCACACCGGTTGCGTCTTCTTCCGACGATGCCAATTCAAAGCGCAAGCGCAAGCGCATCAAGAAAGTCGAGCCTAACAACACCAATAATAATAATTCAGCAAAACCTAAAACCGAAAAAGCTGAAATCTCTGAGCAGGATATCCAAAAAGAAATCAAGGAAACACTTGCAAGGCTCTCCAATCAGGGCGGAAAGTCCAAAGCTTCAAAAAACCGTCGCCAAAAACGAGATAACTACGCACAGCGTCGCCAAGAAGAAATGGCAATGGCTGAGCTCGAAGAAAAAACGCTTAAACTGACAGAGTTCGTTACTGTATCTGAATTGGCATCCATGATGAATGTCCAGCCGACTCAAGTCATCTCTGTTTGTATGTCACTTGGTATATTTGCTTCAATCAATCAAAGATTGGATGCAGAAACCATTCAAATTGTAGCCGATGAATTCGGTTTTGAAACAGAATTCATAAGTGCGGAATTACAAGATGCAATAACGGTCGTCGAAGATCAACCAGAGGACCTAATTGCGCGTCCACCAATTATTACGGTCATGGGTCACGTCGACCACGGTAAAACATCCCTACTTGACCGCATCCGTAACGCCAACGTTACCGAAGGTGAAGCAGGCGGAATTACCCAGCACATTGGTGCATATTCGGTTACCCTCAAAGATGGTCGCAAAATGACCTTCCTCGATACACCAGGTCACGAAGCCTTTACGGCCATGCGTGCACGTGGTGCTCAGGTGACCGACGTCGCTATAATCATTGTTGCCGCAGACGACGACGTCATGCCACAAACTAAAGAAGCCATATCGCATGCGCAAGCAGCGAATGTCCCAATGATCTTCGCGATCAATAAAATCGACAAACCTGGTGCAAACCCTGACCGCATCCGCGAGCAACTTTCTGCCATGAATATCCTTGTTGAGGACTGGGGTGGAAAATACCAAGTTCAAGAAATTTCGGCTAAGCAAAATTTAAATATCGATGCGCTTTTGGATAAGGTCTTGCTAGAGGCAGAACTCCTGGATTTAAAGGCAAATCCGAATAAAAATGCTGTCGGAACCGTTATTGAATCTTCATTAGATAAAGGTAAAGGCTACGTGACCAACATGCTCGTAGAAGCAGGTACCATGCGCATTGGCGATGTCATTCTTGTTGGTCGTTATTATGGCCGTGTGCGCGCCATGCACGACGAACACGGCGTGGCTCTCAAAGAAGCAGGTCCGGCACAACCAGTTGCGGTACTCGGCATCAACGGTGCACCAAGTGCCGGTGACAAATTTAATGTCTTAGACGACGAAAAAGAAGCCAAGTCAATTGCTCAAAAACGAGAGCAGTTATACCGTGAACAGGGCTTGCGTACCACTAAGCATATTACGCTCGACGAAATTGGTCGACGTTTGGCTATCGGAGACTTCAAAGAACTCAATATCATCGTTAAGGGTGATGTCGACGGTTCCATTGAAGCACTTTCCGACTCACTTCTCAACTTATCTACAGAAGAGATTCAAGTGAATATCGTTCACAAAGGAGTAGGAGCAATTACAGAAGCCGATGTCAACTTGGCATCTGCATCTGATGCCATTATTGTTGGTTTCCAAGTAAGACCAACTTTACCTGCGCGTAAATTGGCCGAGACCGAACAAATCGATATCCGCATGTATTCTGTGATCTATAAAGCCATTGAAGAAATCAAGGCAGCTATGGAAGGTATGCTATCGCCAGATATCGAAGAAAAAGTACTCGGTTCTGCCGAAGTTCGCGAAACCTTCGAAATCACCAAAGTAGGTACTATTGCAGGTTGTTATGTCCTTGATGGCCTGATCAAACGCAGTTCCAAAATACGCCTTATCCGCGACGGAATCGTTGTGCATTCAGGTTCTTTGGGCTCTCTCAAACGATTCAAAGATGATGTCAAAGAGGTCAAAAACAACTACGAATGTGGTTTAAATATTGATAAATTCAACGACATTAAAATTGGCGATATCATCGAGGCTTACGAAGAAGTCGAAGTGGCAAGAAAATTATAATCCCGTCTTCAAAGCTTATTTTCACTAGTTTTGTAAGACAACAAATAAAGAAATTATGGGCAAATTCGGACCAACTGAAATCATTCTCATCCTTGTTATCGTATTGTTATTTTTTGGTGGCAAAAAAATTCCTGAACTCATGCGCGGTTTAGGGAAAGGCATGAAAGAATTCAAAGACGCTTCAAAAGGAGAAGGCGCAGATACCAACACTTCGACAGAAATCTCTAAAGAAGAAAAGTAACGGTATGTACCGATCAATAGCAGCTATTCAGGATGCCTTGCATTCTGGCAAAACGGCTTTGGACCTTGTTGAAGAACACTTGGAGCGCATTGCTGCCCATGCGCATCTCAATGCTTTTTTAGAAGTTTTTACAGTGTCTGCACGCGAGCAAGCCCGCTTGGTGGATCAAAAAATTCAAGCAGGTACTGCAGGCCGCTTAGCGGGAGTCATCATTGGTATCAAAGACAACATTTGTTACAAAGACCACAAGGTTTCTGCAAGTTCCAAAATACTAGAAGGTTTTACATCCATATATACCTCTACAGTCCTTCAAAGACTACTCGACCAAGATGCTATTGTCATTGGACGCCTCAATTGTGATGAATTTGCAATGGGAAGCTCCAATGAAAATTCAGCTTTTGGTGCCGTACAAAATAGCTGGAAGGCAAATTATGTACCTGGCGGTTCCTCAGGAGGCAGTGCTGTAGCTGTTGCAGCTAACTTATGTACGGTTTCTTTGGGTTCAGATACCGGCGGCTCTGTTCGCCAACCTGCATCTTGGACGGGCACATTTGGCATTAAGCCAACATACGGCCGTCTTAGTCGCTATGGATTAATCGCTTATGCCTCGTCATTTGATCAGATTGGGTTTTTTACCAACGAACTCCAAGACACCCAACTATTAATGGAACTAACAGCAGGTCCTGATGCTTACGACGCAACAAGTTCAAGTAAGCCTTATCAAACCCGCTCCACTTTTGCTTCAAAGTTAAAGATTGGCGTTTTGGCAGAATGTCTTGCTCATCCAGGTTTGGATTCAGAAATTAAAGCCAAGTTGGACCAAACTTTATTGAATCTTAAAGAATTAGGCCATGAAATCGTCGAAGTAAGTTTCCCTTATTTGGACTATATGGTCCCAACTTATTACGTACTTACCACAGCAGAGGCCTCGTCAAACTTAGCACGTTTTGATGGCGTACACTATGGTTATAGAAGTGCCGATGCGAAAGGAGTTGAACAGACTTATGTCAAGTCACGAAGCGAGGGCTTTGGTCCAGAGGTCCAAAGACGCATCATGACCGGTACATTCGTGCTCTCACACGGTTACTACGACGCTTATTACACGAAAGGCCAACAAGTCCGGCGCATACTCAAAGACCGCACCCGTGCTTTGCTTGCTGATTGCGATATTTTACTCTCGCCAACAACGCCAACAACCGCCTTTGAAATGAATGCTGTCAAGGATCCCATACAAATGTACCTCCAAGATATCTTTACAGTTCATGCAAACCTTTCAGGTAATCCAGCCTTAAGTCTGCCATTTGGTATTCACTCTAACGGATTGCCATATGGTATCCAACTAATGGCACGTGATTTTGAAGAAGATCTTCTCTTTCATGCGGCTGCACAACTTCAAGCGGCAATATGAAAAATTGGATTTGGCTTTGTATTTTTTGGTTGGGCACTCATGTCATTGTAGCACAGAAGCCCGCTCATCTTGTGCGTCCATCTGACTCACTAGATCCGGATCCTTTTGTCAATACAGTGCAACAAAGTCTCCGCTTATTTTACGCAGATTACGCCAATTCAAATAAATACGACTCCATCATTACGGCGCTCAATTACGCCCCTGGCCAAATCCCGACATTTTCAGATTCAGTTATTTGTGCACGTTTGGCTAAAATGAATGAACTCACGCCTTTTCAGCTCGATTGCAACCAAGCCACGCTTTCTACTATCAAGTTCTTTGCAGCACAGCGCCGAGGCTTCATTAGGGTGGCTTTGGGCCGTTCAGCCTTATATTTTGACCTATTCGAAGAGAAGTTAACTGAATATGGATTGCCTTTAGAACTTCGGTACTTATCCGTCATTGAGAGTGGTCTAAGGCCTCAGGTAAAATCAAGGGCTGGTGCGCTTGGATTGTGGCAATTCATGTACAAAACCGGACTTTACTTTGGTTTAGAAGAAAACTCGTACATCGATGAGCGCATGGATCCCGAAAAAGCTACTGATGCTGCGTGTCGTTACCTCAAACAACTTTATGGCATCTACGGCGATTGGAATCTCGCACTCGCAGCCTACAATGCTGGCCCCGGAAACGTCAATCATGCCATCAGAAAATCGGGTGGCAAAACCACATACTGGGAGGTTCGTCCGTTTTTACCAGCCGAAACCCAAGGTTATGTTCCTAATTTTATCGCAGCAGCTTACATGATGACCTACCATGCCGAATACAACATTATTCCTATGGAGGCCAAAATTCACAATGCACAGCTCGACACCATGTGTATCAAGAGCGGGGTGCATATGCAGACGATTTCAAAATTAGTAGACTGGGACCTCGCTGAAATACAAAGTCTTAATCCAGTATATAAAACGACGTTTGTTCCTAAAATGACGCCAGCCAGATGCATCACAGGGCCAATGGAAAAAATTGGGTTATTGGTAAGTTTTGAAGATTCTCTCTACATTTTAGAAGAGGCGCTTTACCACCCCAAACCAGTAGTTGTTCCCCCACCCACCACCCCCCAAGATTCCACCGCCCAAGCAAGCCCTCCAGACAGCATTGCACGCCCTGTTTCGATTCCTGACACCCTCAGTTCTGGAACGCCGAATACCAACAATTTGCAATACCACAAAGTAAAAAGCGGAGAAAACCTTAGGCAAATTGCCTTGCGCTACGGTGTGAGTATTGAACAACTCATGGAATGGAATGCCTTGCGTACAACCAACATCTATGTCGGTCAAAAGCTTACTATTTACAGTGGCCAGCAACCTGTTGTTCAACAACAGACCACACCTGCGCCGCCGCCACCGCCTGTCAAAAAATACTATACCGTTCGGGCCGGTGACACCTTCGGAAGAATTGCCCAACGTCACAACCTTACCCAAGCCCAATTGCAGAGACTAAATCCAGGTGTGCGCATCAATAGCATAGCGGTGGGGCAACGCATCAGAGTAAAATAATTGCCGATGCAACTTTCAGGCGTCATCATTACTTACAACGAAGAGCGCAACATAGGTCGCTGTTTGGCATCTTTACGCGGCGTTTGTGATGAAATTTTAGTGCTTGACTCTTTTTCTACAGATCAAACCGAAGCCATTTGCCGAACTTACGGTGTCCGTTTTGAGCAGCATCCCTTTGAAGGTCATATTCAACAAAAAAATGAAGCCTTGCAGCGGGCTTCGCATCCCTGGGTATTGTCTTTGGATGCCGACGAAGCCTTGAGCCCTGAGCTCAAGGATGCCATCTTGGCACTCAAAGAAAATACGCCACAGCATCAAGGTTATTCCATGAATCGACTGACAAACTATTGTGGCAAATGGATTCATTATAGTGGCTGGTATCCCGACGTGAAATTGAGGTTGGTTTACAAAGCCGATGCCCATTGGGGAGGGATCAACCCGCACGATCAACTTTTATTAAAGGGAAACGCTCTTCAGCAGCATTTGAAAGGTGATTTGCTCCATTATTCTTACTACACCAAAGAAGACCATTACAAACAGATTGCTTATTTTTCTGAAATCGCTTCAAAGGAGTTGTTTGCCAGAAAGATAAAAACCGCAATACCCCTCATTATTCTCAAGGTGGCCGCTCAATTCATGAAATCTTATTTGTTCAAATTGGGATTTTTAGATGGCATAGCGGGTTGGCATATAGCCACACGCAGCGCTTACGCTACTTATCATAAGTATACCTTATTAAGAAAACTTTGGCAGCATGCTTGAGCCAAAAAAAATACTGATCAGCAGAGCTGATGCGATTGGTGATGTCTGTCTGACGCTACCTGCTTGTATGGCTTTGCGCGCGAAATACCCCAATGCAGAATTGGTTTATTTATGTAGGTCTTACACAAAAGAAGTCGTTGCCTGTTTTGAGCCTATTGATGCAGTGCTTACTTTAGAAGAACTCGATCAAGCTCCTCATTTAACGCGCCTGGATTTACTTGGAAAATTCGATGTAGTGATTCATCTTTTTCCCAACAAATTGATTGCCAAATGGTGTAAGGAGGCTAGAATCAAGGTTCGGATCGGAACAGCTCACCGCTTCTTTCATTTCTTTACCTGTAATGTGCGTCCGCGCTTTACCCGAAGGCGTTCGGACCTTCACGAGGCACAGTTAAATTTCAAATTATTAGCTTCTCTTGGTATTCAAACCATTCCGAGTTTGGATCAAATGAATCGGCATTTGGCTTTTCTACCTCATAAAATCCACGGGTTATCTGAATTTAAAAAGGAGGGCCAAATTATCCTATTGCATCCGAAATCAAACGGAAGCGGGGTAGAGTACCCAATTGAAAAGTACATAGAACTTGCCGAATTATTGGCTCAGAAAGGCTATACGATTTATTTTACCGGTACCGAAAAGGAGGGGGCGTTATTCAGAAATCAAATTCCAAAAGTTGCTCAAATTCACGATGCTACAGGTCAGTGGGATTTGCCGACATTTATCGGTGTCATTGCACGTTCAAAAGCACTCGTCGCTTGCTCTACTGGCCCCTATCATCTTGCGGGCCTGGCTGGTGTAAAAGCAGTTGGTCTATTTTCACAGAGAAAACCTATTCATCCTGGCCGTTGGACAGCATTAGGTTTGAATGCATCGGCATTGACCTCATATGGTAAATGTACCACTTGTACGGCTGGTAAAAATTGCAAGTGTATTGAAGCTATTTCCATTCAAGATATTAGCCATGCGATTGAACAATAGTTTTTGGCAACAAATCTTATTGTCTGTTTATGTCATCTGTTTTGGCGCAGGGTTATTTCAATGGGCTCATATCCATCATGAGTTTGATAATCAGAACTTTACAAAAGCACTATTTCAGGGCGTGCTCATTGGGTATGTCTATTTTGGTTTTCAAACAAAGCTACATCAGGCAACAGGTTGGTTGCAGAAGGTTCATTTTTTGGTCCCGATTGCACTGTATTTAATGACCTACAAAGCTGTTTTGCCTTTCCTTTGGTTTTGGACCTTATTGTTGCTGCAGTTGCTATTACTCTTGACTTACGACAACAGCAAAGTTGCCTGGAGAAGAATTCCCGTCCTCAAAAATGTGCTCATTGCGGCAATGTGGTTTATTCAGCTCAACCTCATTCCAGCGCTTGCTGGGGCGGCTAATTTGGCCTTCGCGCCATTTTTTATCTTCTATTTGGCACTGAGTATACAGGTCGATATCGAGGATGTAGAAGAGGACACCGGAAAAATAAAGACTTTAGCAGCTCTTTTAGGTAAAGATGCCGCTTCGTATTTAGTCATCTTTTTGCTGACTTTATTTGCCTTTATTTTGGGTCTGCCTTGGGTGTGGATCATGTTAGGCTTCTTGGTAATTAAACGCGAATTTACTTTGCCCAAGCGCAGCTATGACGCACTGCTCTTCGTTCTTGGTCTTTACTTTTTGCTCCGTTAAGTTCAAGCTTTGTATCTTTGTGCTTTCTAAAAGCAAACATGGACTACACATTCAACGCAATAGAGGCCAAATGGCGCCAACTTTGGCAAGAGCGCAACACATATAAAGTTACTGAAGACCCAAATAAACCGAAGTTCTATGTGTTGGACATGTTTCCTTATCCTTCGGGTGCGGGCTTGCATGTGGGGCATCCGCTCGGTTACATCGCTTCGGATATCTATGCGCGCTACAAGCGTTTAAAAGGCTTCAATGTATTGCACCCCATGGGCTATGATTCTTTTGGCTTACCGGCAGAGCAATACGCCATTCAAACCGGTCAGCATCCGGCTATTACCACCAAAGAAAATATTGCGCGTTACCGCGAGCAGTTAGACCTCATGGGCTTTAGTTTTGACTGGAGCAGAGAAGTTCGTACCTCAGAACCATCCTATTATAAATGGACGCAATGGATTTTCAAACAACTTTTCAATGCGTATTACGATACCAGTGAAAATAAAGCCAAAGCGCTTGGAAATTTAGTAGCTCAATTTGAAAAGGAAGGAAATAGCCATACAACTGCAGTAAACGATTGTCAAATACAATTTGATGCTGCTACTTGGAATGCTTTTACTACCGCTCAAAAAGAGGAGGTTTTACAGCAATACCGAATGGCCTACCTTGCTGAAAGCTGGGTGAATTGGTGCCCGGCATTAGGAACAGTTTTGGCAAACGACGAAATTATCAACGGCGTCTCAGAACGTGGTGGCCACCCGGTAGAGCAAAAGCGAATGATGCAGTGGTCTATGCGCATCAAAGCGTATGCAGAACGCTTATTAGAAGGTTTAGACCGCATTGATTGGTCAGACGCCCTCAAAGAGCAACAACGCAACTGGATTGGCAAATCAAAAGGCGCTAGTGTACATTTTGTGGTAAAGGACAGTCAGCTACAAATTGAAGTATTTACCACCCGTCCCGACACCATCTTTGGTGTGAGTTTCATGGTGCTGGCTCCGGAGCACCCTTTTGTAGGGGAAATCTGTTCAGAAGCCCAACGTTCGGCTGTTGAAGTTTATCAACAGCAAGCCGCCCTTAAAACTGAGCGAGACCGCCAAGCCGATGTCAAGAATATTTCAGGTGCTTTTACCGGAGCCTATGCCATTCACCCTTTTACAGGGCAAGAAATTCCTATCTGGATTGGCGACTACGTATTGGCATCTTACGGCACAGGCGCTGTTATGGCAGTCCCTTGCGGAGACCAACGCGACTACGATTTTGCCAAGCACTTCGGGTTGCCGATCCCAAATATTTTTGCCGACATCGATATTGCTGAAACAGCTTATGCTGAAAAAGATGCCATTATTGCCAATTCCGATTTTTTAAACGGCCTTGATGTCAAAGCAGCCTCTGAAAAAGCAATTGCTGCTATTGAAAATAAAGGAATTGGTCAAGGAAAAACGAATTACCGCTTGCGCGATGCTGTTTTTTCGCGGCAGCGTTATTGGGGCGAGC
Source organism: uncultured Lishizhenia sp. (assembly GCA_964540625.1). Taxonomy (GTDB): domain Bacteria; phylum Bacteroidota; class Bacteroidia; order Flavobacteriales_D; family Crocinitomicaceae; genus UBA952. The sequence continues at coordinate 23,767 of CAZINO010000011.1, forward strand.
CTTTCCCTGTCTATTATCAGGAGGGCGTTCCTCATTTAGTCGAAGATGCAGCACTTCCGGTTACCTTGCCAGAAGTAGACGCATATTTGCCAACTGCCGATGGCGAGCCACCGCTCGCAAGAGCCTCCAAGGAGGCCTGGTCTTGTCAGCTGGGTGAGCGCATGGAATACAACACCATGCCCGGATGGGCCGGAAGTTCTTGGTATTTTTTACGCTACATGGATCCGCATAATGATGCGGCATTTGCCGACCCTTCAAAGCTCGCATATTGGAATCAAGTCGACTTATATATTGGCGGCTCAGAGCATGCTACAGGCCATTTATTATATGCACGTTTCTGGACCAAAGTACTTTTTGACCTCGGGTTTTTACAATTCGATGAGCCTTTTGCAAAGCTCATCAATCAAGGCATGATTCTCGGCAAATCCGCAATAGCCTATATCGGACCCGACCAAAAAATGTATTCTGTGGATATGCTACCCGAACAAAAAGAGGGTTTCAGAGAGGTACGCATTCTAATCGATTTACTCCATGACGACGACAGCATTCAGCTCGACGCCTTGAAAGCGTGGCAGCCGCAATACGCAAATCAAGAATTTGTTACCAATGCAGCAGGAAAGGTAATTGTAAAAAGAGAAGTCGACAAAATGTCAAAGCGTTGGTACAACGTAGTAACCCCAGATGACCTTTGTCAAAAATATGGCGCCGACACACTCCGAATGTACGAAATGTTTTTAGGCCCACTCGAGCAAAGCAAGCCTTGGGATACCAAGGGAATTACTGGTGTACATGGGTTTTTAAAGAAATATTGGCGTTTGTTTCATATGGCTGGCCACTTTGAAGTGACCGATCAAGAACCTAGCCCTGAAGCCCTTAAAACGCTACACAAAACGATTAAAAAACTCACTGACGACCTCGATCGATTTTCTTTCAATACGGGGGTTTCTAGCTTCATGATCTGTGTCAACGAACTCACGGATCAAAAATGTAACAACCGCTATATTCTAGAACAATTGACCATTCTAATGGCGCCTTATGCGCCGCATATTTGCGAGGAAATTTGGTCTTTATTGCGCCCTGGAACAAGCAGTATTTTCGATGCCTCTTATCCTGTTTTTGACGCCGGTTATTTGCAAGAGTCGAGTTTTGATTACCCCGTTTCTTTTAACGGAAAAATGCGCTTTAAAGTAAATCTAGACTTGGCATTGTCTGTTGCAGAAGTAGAACAAGAGATAATCTCTAGGCCGGAGACCCAAAAATGGTTGGAGGGTAAAACACCTAAAAAGGTGATTGTTGTACACGGTAAAATTGTAAATATAGTACTTTAGGAATGCGCAGCATTTTATTTAAAAAGCGCCAATAGACTGCCTGAATTTTTGACCTCTGTAATGAGACCTTGCAGCGCTTCGCTGTGCGTATGAATTTGTGCACCACCTGCCAGCAATCTGACCTCCGGTGCATCGTTGGCGAGCTGCTTAAAATACCCTACAATGAAATGCTGATCTACTGCGGTTAACCAGCTGCTCAATACAACAGTCGGTTTGAGACGCTCAATGCAGTCTACAAGGGAATCGTAAGGAAGGCTTTGGCCAAGGTAATAAGTACAATAACCTTTTGATCGGAGTAAATATTGGTAGAAAAGAAGTCCGATTTCATGCCAGTCGTGTTCTGGTAAAAAGAGCAGAACGCTTTCGTTATTTCTGGGTGGTATTGGTAACTTATCGATTTCGGTAATGACCTTTTGTCTGATCAGGTTTGAAATGAAATGTTCCTGCGCTGCTGTAATGCTATTCACTAACCACATGACGCCGATTCGATCGAGAAAAGGAATGAGGTTTTCAGCAAAGGTAGCTTCTAGGCCCTTATTTGCGATGAGGTCATTGAGTGTATTGCGGAAGAGTTGTTCGTCGAGTTCAAGCAAAGCCAGAATGAGTTTCTCTTCTGCATTATCAATAGAGGAGTTTAGTCTTATTTCTGCAACCATGTCGTGGATGGCGGTCATGCCCATTGTGGCAATCTTAGAAATTTTGACCCCTTTTTTATTGAGCAAACTTACATTGAGCAAGAAAGATAAATCGGCATCGGTGTAGGTCCGTATTTTGGTATCGGTTCTTTCCGGGATGAGCATGCCATAGCGCTTTTCCCAAATGCGGATGGTATGCGCCTTGATACCCGTTAGGGTTTCGATATCTTTGATTTTATATTCTGCCATGGCTGTTGTAGTCATTGCGTAACAACCTTGCTTCTAGATTGTTCACAAGGCTGCAAAAATAAAAGTTTCCCGTAACTTTGCAAGATGCAAATTAAAACTGCCGAATTTATTATTTCAAATACCGAAGTCAGTAAATGCCCCACAGATGGCAAAGCTGAATTCGCGTTCATTGGTAGGTCCAATGTTGGTAAGTCTTCCTTAATCAACATGCTAACCGCCAAAAAAGGCCTTGCCAAAACTTCTGGAACTCCGGGAAAAACCCAACTCATCAATCATTTTCTGATCAACGAGCACTGGTATCTAGTAGACTTACCCGGATACGGTTATGCCAAAGTAAGTCGGACGCAGCGCAGTTCTTTTGAGCGTTTCATCGCGGATTACCTCACAAAGCGCCAGACACTTTACAACATTTTTGTGCTTTTGGATGCCCGTTTAGAGCCGCAGAAAATTGACCTCGAATTCATGAATTGGTGCGGCCAAAAAGGCTTGCCATTTTCTATGGTATTCACAAAAATAGATAAGCTTTCCAGTACGGCGCTACAAAAGAATATGGCGAAATACAAAAAAGAAATGCTCAAGTATTGGGCAGAAATGCCGCCTGTTTTTACCACTTCCAGTGAATCTGGTTTTGGCAAAGAGCCACTGCTCAATTATATTGAGCAAATCTTGGCATAACACAATAACCAAGGCTTGAATTTTCCTGCCGAATTCCTTATTTTTGCCCAAAAGTATACGCATTATGGGAAGAGCATTTGAATACCGCAGAGCAGCTAAAGAAAAACGTTGGGACAAAATGTCCAAAATGTTTCCAAAACTCGGCAAGGCCATTACCATGGCTGCCAAAGAGGGCGGAATGGACCCAACTACCAACGCAAAGCTGCGTACCGCTATTCAAAATGCCAAATCCGAGAACATGCCCAAAGACAATATCGAGTCCGCCATTAAGCGCGCCGCTCAAAAAGATATTGCATCTTTCACAGAGGTCAACTACGAAGGCAAAGGCCCTCATGGCGTTTTAGTCTATGTGGAGTGTGCCACTGACAATCCTACGCGCACGGTTGCAAATGTCAAGTCGTATTTCAACAAAGCCGGCGGCGCGGTTGTTCCTAACGGATCCATGGAATTCATGTTTTCCCGCAAAAGTGTATTTGAAATTGTCCGCACGCCAGAAATGGACCCAGAGATGCTAGAGCTCGAACTCATCGACGCGGGTTGTGAAGAAATTGAGATCGAAGCAGAGCAAATCACCGTCTACGGTGACTACACCGCCTTTGGAACGCTTGCTAAAGCCCTTGAAGACATGCAAATCGAGGTTCAAAAATCGAGCCTAAAGCGTATTCCAACCAGCCCTGTTGAGTTCACCGAAGAACAACTTGTTGACATCGAAAAAATGCTCGATAAAATCGAGGACGACGACGATATCCAGCAGGTCTTCACCAATATTGCTTAAATTACACACTAAAAACGCATTTTTTGCGTTATAACGCCTTTCAACATTCATGCGAACAAGCCTTTACTTCATCCTGACATCGCTGCTGCTCTTTTTGTCATGGGCTTGTTCTACTGAAAACAATACGCCGCTCAACCGTTTTTATCACCAAACGACTGCCAAATACAACGGCCATTTCAATGCCAAAGAACTTTTGCGCGTCTCTTTAAAAACCTACCAAGACGGCCGCAAAGAAGACTTTTACGTTATCCTACCTGTTTATCCAGTTCCCAATGAAAAAGAGGTGAAAGGTATGCTGCCGGCTATTGATACCGCTGTAGTCAAGTGCGCTAAAGTGATCCTCAACCACAGCATGCCAACCGCTGAGAACATGTTCTACAAAACGGTGGAATACAACAAATGGATCGATGAAAACTGGCTCACCGTTGGCGAAGCTTATTTCTACCGACGCGATTACCAAAAAGCACTCGATAATTTTCAGTTTGTGAAGCGCTTTTTTGACAAAGATCCGAGTGCCTATGCAGCAAGTTTGTGGATTGCCCGTATTCAAATAGAGCAACGTAAATATGCCGACGCAAAGCTTATTTTAGATGCCCTCAACGAACGCGCCGAAATCCAAAACGATAAAGCCCTTACGGATTACATTCCATTTTTACGCAATAAAAACCCTGAGGCTGGGCCGCAGATGTCTAAGCAGTTGCAATTTGAAATTCACCGTGCCTACGCAGATTTAGCATTGCGTCGCAAAGAATACGATGTTGCAGCAGAAGGGCTAGCAATGGCTATTTCCAAATGCAATAATGCCAAAGAACGCGCACGTTTACATTACATTTTAGCGCAGGTCAATCAGCAACTCAACAAAATGCCCGAAGCTGCTTTCCATTATGGCAAAGCCTACAAAGCTGCCGCCGCCCCAGAAATTGCTTTTAATGCCCGCTTGAATCGCGCTATTGTCAGTGGTGATGACCGCCTCATGGCCGATTTACAGAAAATGCTTCGCGATGCGAAAAATGCCACCTTCAAGGACCAAATATATTACGCAATGGCGCTTATGGAACTGAGCAAAGGCAACAAACCATTGGCGAAGTCTCACCTGACCTCATCGGCGTTTTATTCCAATAACAACAAACGTCAGCGCGCGCAATCTTACGAGAAGCTCGGGGATCTCTCTTTTACAGAGAAAAACTTTGTTGCTGCCCAAAAATACTACGACTCGAGTTCCAGATTTATTACCGATGATTATCCTAATGGCGAACAAATAAAAAGTAAGGCTACCAAACTTGCAGACTTAGTCAAAGCCATTGAGATTGCTCAGTTTGAAGACTCTGTGCAAAAGATTGCAGCGCTTTCTGAAAAAGACCGCGAAGATTTCCTCAAAGAAACCCTCAAACAAATCAAGCGCGACGAACAACGACGCAAAGAATTAGAAGCTGCCAAGTTATTGGCTTTGCAACAAAGCCAACCAACCAACACCAACGCGAATGCCAACAAATTTGTTTTTAACAATCCGAAGCTCCGCGAAGATGGTTACAACGAATTCCGTAAAAATTGGGGCCTTCGTGAAAATACCGATGACTGGCGTCGCAGTGAGCGCATTGTTTTGAACGCCAATATTGATGTGAAGGATCAAGATAGCACCCAGGCCCAGACCACCGCTCAAAATAAAGATTCGCTCTCAATTGAATCTTTACTAAAAAACATTCCACTCACCCCAGAAGCCCTTAAAGCTTCTCAAGAACGTTTATTAGAGGCACTTTATACATCAGGTGTTTTGTATAAAGAAATTCTAAACGAGACAGAACTCGCAGCAGCCCAATTTGCGGCTATTTTAGATAAAAACCTGGATCACCCTACCGACTTGTCCGCGGCATTTCAGCTTTATAAAATTTATGAAGGCAATGCAAAGGCAGACGAATACAAGCAATATATTTTGCGCAAATATCCGAGTTCCGATGCCGCCAAATATTTCAAAGATCCCGATTTCTACGCCAAACAAAAGCTCAGTGCTCAAAAAGACCAAGAGGCATATTTGGCACTTGTCAAAAAATATGAGCAGGGCTATTTTGCGCAGGTTCAAAGCGCCACACAACTCGTTATTGACCAAGACCCTTCCAATGCATACCGCGCTGAATATTTGTTGTTAAATGCGTTGGCTTTTGGGCAGCAGACTTCGAATAAAAAAGAACTTATTCCTTTGCTGCAACGCATCATCGATGAAAAGCCAAAATCAGATCAAGCTGTACGCGCCAAAGAGATGTTGGAAATCATTCAAAAAGGCTATTCTCAGTTTGACGTCAAACAACCAAGCCAAGAAAAATCTATTTTTGTGGATGTGCCAAATGCAACGCAATTCGTAATTGTTCTGCTCGACGAAGATGAAGATGCAGATGATGCCAGAACCACGATATCGAATTTCTCAGCCAAAGCGTTCAAAACCACAAAAGTGAAAGCAAGTGTCAAAACGACGTTGAACGAGACCAATTTTATACTTATTTCAGAATTTCCTACCTCTAAGATCGCATGGGATTATCTCAATGCCTATAAGGCCGGAGCTGAGTTTTTGGATGATTACCAAAACAACAAAATCTACATTATCAACCAAGAAAATTTGAAAAAGTTGATAGAAACGTCGAAATTTGAAGAATATAAAGGATTTTTCATCGACAATTACTAAGCAACATGCTAAGAAAAGACATCTTCGGGAGCTCACAACAACCCGACAACACAGACCGAATCAATCGCATTATTGCAGGTACAGAAATCAATGGTGACCTCACTTCAGATAGCAATATTTTACTTGAAGGTGAAGTCAATGGCAATGTGTCCTGTGCAGGCCGAGTTATTGTTGGCACATCGGGTAAAATCAATGGAAATCTCGTTTGTGTCAATGCCGAAATCGATGGCGCCATGGACGGCCAGTTAATGGTTGAGAATCTTTTGGTTTTGCGTTCTACAGCACGCATCAAAGGCGATATCCAAACCATGAAATTACACATCGAAGAAGGTGCATTTTTCGAAGGTGCTTGCGTTATGCGTGCCGGTGTAAGTACGCATAAACTGGATGCTGAAGCCGCATTCAATGACTAAACCATCTTCCAATCCATACCTCAAGCTCAGTTCAGCAGCTATTCAAATGGCGGCTATAATCGGCGGAGCAACATGGCTGGGTTCGTATCTTGACAACCATTTTCAGACCAATCGTTTGTGGACCATTATGCTCGCACTTTTTGGGGTAGGAATTGGCCTTTACTTGATTATCAAAGAAGTTCAGCAAATCAACCGTGAAAACTAGTTCTCGCAAGCGTATTGGCGCTTGGTCTTATTTGGCAACGCTTAGTTCCGTACATTTCGTATTTATCATTTTGCAGTTAAGCGCTGTATTCAAATTGCCTATCGAACAAATGCTTTCTGTTCAACTGGTTTCGTTTATTTTAGTGCTTTTATCTGCAGCTATTCTATTTGTAAAAAATAATGGTGATCAGGCCGCACAAACCTTTCGCTTTCTGATCATCAGTGTAACGCAATTATTGGGTTATTTATCAGCTTGTTTAGCGCTCATATATACGGACCAAACAACAGAACTAGTTCTTTATCTGTTGGGATTGGCTTTAAGTGTCTTGATATTGCAGACGAGTTACTTGGTGCGCCGCCTAAAATGATCGTACAAATTTGAGAAGCAATTGAGCCAGTGGTTCAAAAGCTGCATAGCTTAATTCTTCTGCGCGGTCTTCGATATCGTGGTAGTGTTTATTTGGCCCCATGGTATAAACAAAAAATGCGGGCACCCCTTTTTCTGTAAAGAAATAATGATCCGAATTTGCCGCAGGACCTCTTGATTTAACCTGAGCAATATACTTTCCATCTTCGTTCATTGCCTTTAATTGTTGAAATTCTTTATCAAATAAGGTGGCATTGACAACCGTAATTCCTTCTTCACCGCTTCCCATGATGTCGGTATTTAATAAAAAGCGAATCTGTTTTAAGTCAAATAGTGGGTGTTCTACATAATAATGAGAGCCAACAAGACCCGCCTCTTCGGCTCCAAATGCAATAAAAACATAATTTGGATCGCGCTTTAGGCTTAGCTCTTGAGCAAGATAAAGAAGCATCCCGACGCCTGATGCATTGTCGTTGGCGCCCGGAAAGTAGGTGTCCTTGCCCATTTTACCCAAATGATCGTAGTGTGCGGTAATGACGATGTATGGCTTCTTCTTGGCATTTTGAGCAGCAGGTAAGTAGCCGATTACATTACTAGAGGTAAACTTGTCAATGAAGGAACTTTCCACCTCAATAAAAGCCTTTTGTGGTTTGTTCTTGCAAGCGCTTATCAGGACTTGAAAAGCAGGGTAGGGGCTAGCTGTTTGGCTCACAGACCACGTCAGTTTTTTATCGGTGAGTTCTATTGTTGCTGCGAATTGTTTGAGTTCTTGGAGCCTAGCTAGCATTATTTTGTTGGTATCCCCGCCAAATCCTGAAGTTTGAACCACCAAAATGCGGTCTTTTGGACAGGGTTTAAATGCATTAATGCTACGATAAAGTGTTGCGGTATTGCAATAAACAATATGGTATTCTTGGGGCTGAACACCGGCTGAAGAGGGTTCAACAAGATAATCTACACCGGGTTGAAGGGTATCATTACCCAGCACAAAAGTACAAGCTCCTGGAAAGGTTTGAACGGGTAAAGTAAACGGTTGTAAAAACTTCTTTTTAAATGGCTGAAGGCCCATTTTTTGAAATGCTGCAGCAATCAAGTTTGCAGCTTTTGTGGAACCTTCATCTACGTAGCCCCGGCCAGCAAATTCTGGAGAACACAGCTTAGAGATGGTTTCTCTGTACGGATATTGTTGACCTAGGCTTGAAAAAAGCTGTAGGCAAAAAAACAGACTAAGCGCCAGCCGCATGGCGACGACAAATTTTAAAAATGAAATCTTCGACAATCTCAGATTCGGTGTCCCAATTAAAGGTTTGAGCTAATTCTGCAAGCATGTTGCGGGCAGCATCCATGGATGCCAATTGGTCGAGTTGTTTGATATTGTTCGAAAAGTCGTCTGAAGAACCATCGAACAACTCATTGATAAATTGTAGTTTTTCGTTGAGTGTAAAAGCACCAATAAGGCTGTCCAATGGGTACACACTGCGGTTATCGCGGATGTTGGCTTCCATTTCGGCCATCCAAATTGGTTGGTCATTGGAAAACTGAGGCTCCCAAGGCTGCGCGGGCGCTTCGATAACCGGTTCATCTTCGAAAACAGCTTCTGCTAGTTCTTCTTCTTGATGTGCGTCTTGTTCCATATGTGCCTCCGTATCGTCTTCAATTACCTCTTCTTCCAAATCTTCCTCTTCTTCAATTATTTCCTCTTCTTCAATTATGTCATCTTCTATTTCTTCTACGGAATCTTCCACAAGATCTTCAACGACTTCGTCTTCTCCACTTGCAAATGTGACTTCAAATTCGGGTTCAGGGCTTGGATCGGTCAAAGCGCCAAATAAATCTATGGGGGTTTCGATTTCAGGTTGGCGAAGACTTGCAGAAATAACGGGTTCGTTGACTCCTAAAACGTTGGTTTCATAGATTTTGTAACGCAAGATAATGAGCCGCTCATAGAGTTCTTTGGCGTCCTCAACTAATAATTCCATATCTTCAGGTGTTAGTTGGCCTGATTCGAGTTTATCGACACCATTTTGGAGGTGTCCGAGAATTGTTTTGATCATTAGGGAAGGACTTTTTTCTGACATTGCTGATAACTTATTAATTTCGTGCAAGCGGGCGCTCTTTGAGCAACCGAATCAAAATTAGAAAACATTTCACAATCTGATTCAACAGCATTATGTTTTTAGAGCAATTTAATCAAGAAAACACACAACAAGGTTGGATAGAAGTGATCTGTGGTTCCATGTTTTCCGGGAAAACCGAAGAGCTCATTCGTCGTTTACGCCGTGCAGAATTCGCCAAACAATCCATCGTACTTTTCAAACCGATTATCGATGACCGTTATGCCACCGAAGCGGTTGTAAGTCATCAGGGTCAAAGTTGGTTGGCCAAGCGCGTGATTTCTGCCAAGGAAATACTTGAAAATTGGCAAGGTGAGCAAATTGTTGCCGTCGATGAAGCCCAATTTTTTGATACAGATATCATCCCGATTTGTAATGAATTGGCGAGCAAGGGCGCAAGAGTTATCGTTGCTGGCCTCGATATGGACTACAAAGGCCTGCCGTTTGGGCCCATGCCTCATTTGATGGCTATCGCAGAATTTGTAACCAAAGTACATGCCGTTTGTGTGACTTGTGGTCAACTTGCCCAGTTTTCGCATCGCACAGTTGCGCAAACCGAACAGGTTTTGGTTGGTGCCGTTGAAAAATACCAGCCGCTTTGCAGGGCGTGTTACTTAAAAGCTGTGCGATGAAATTAGGGCTCACCATCGAACAATTTTCAGGCATCATAGGTGCCACATGCTTCCAGCAATCTCAGGAAGTCATGATACAAGAAGTCGCTTTCGACACACGAACAATTATTCGCAATCAAGGCGTTGTTTTTTTTGGTTTAAATGGCGCCAACCGCAATGGAAGTATGTTTATCAATGATGCCTATCAAAAAGGCATCCGCTTATTTGTAGTTGAAAGTCAACCGAAAAATCATTTTGCAGATGCCAGCTTTTTCATTGTTGGCGATGCGCTTGTTGCCTTGCAGCACTTAGCTGCTTTTCATCGAAAACGCTTGAGTTATCCGATTTTGGCCATCGCAGGGTCTATAGGCAAAACAACTGTTAAAGAGTGGATTTACCATCTTTTGACTCCCGAGCTTAACGTATACCGCAGCCCAAAAAGCTTCAATTCACAAATCGGTGTTGCTATATCCCTTTTGGAACTCCCCCTAAATGGTGATTTAGCAATTATTGAGGCCGCCATCACAAAACCCGGTGAAATGGAACGGTTAGCCCAAATGATTTTACCCGATTACTGCGTCATTACCACAAAAAAAGCAAATTTTAGGCATGAATTTGATTCAGCAGAAGCCTATGCTGCGGCCCTTACAGTTTTATGCAAAAATTGTAAATGGGTCATCGACGGTGATCAACCCAGTCAGGTAATTACCGAACCTATGCAAACACTTTTCGATTGCATTCCATTCAATGATCCGATTCGTTTATCCAATGCCCGTATTGCACTTCAGAGTGCCTCTGCGTTTCACAATTGTTCACCGGCGGCTATAGCCAACCTTCCTCACTTAGCAAATCGTTTAGAAACAATTGAAGGAATAAACGGTGCTGTACTTATTAACGATACTTATACCCTTGATTTAATTGCTTTTGAGGCCTCTTTGGAATTTTTAAAAGCCAGCGCCGAAGGAAAACCAACCATGGTTTGCTGTCTGCTCGATAAAAGTCAAGCTGAGCGCGTAACCGAGGTAAAAAAGCTAATTGAAACCTATGGTGTAGACCAGTTTTATATTTGGCAAGATTTACCCGCGGCTCTGCCTCCTGTAGACAACCATGTCGTCCTTATTAAAGGTCAAAACGATCAAAGCGCCCAATTACTGGCCAAATGGAGTCAAAAAGCACATAGTACTGTTGTTCGCTATGACTTGTCTGCCTTACATCACAATTTGAGACAATATCAACAAATCCTCAAGCCCAATACACAAATTTTGGCCATGGTCAAGGCGCAAGCATACGGGGCTGGACTTGATCAAATGGCACTTAAGTTACAGCAAAGCGGCGTGCAATATTTAGGTGTAGCTTATGCAGACGAAGGTGTTATGCTCAGACAAGCAGGCCTAACACTTCCGATTCTTGTTATGAACGCCGAACCGCCAGGATTTGAGCGCTGCATCGCTTTTGACCTAGAGCCAGCGATCTTTAGCTTGGCGCATTTAGATGCATTCATTCGGACACTCATTGCTCAAAAAAAGTCGTCATACCCGATTCACCTTAAGTTAGATACAGGCATGCATCGCCTCGGTTTTGCACCTGATCAAATCAATCAAGTGCTCCAAATGATAAGTGCCCAGCCAGAGGTGCTCGTTAAAAGTGTCTATAGTCATTTGGCATGTGCAGATGAACCCCAAAACCCTATGAACGCACAACAAATTGAACTGTTCAATACTTGTTGTCAGCAAATAGAGGCGGCGTTGCCTTATCCTTTCATTAAACATTTGCTGAATTCTGAAGGTGCGGCTCATTTCACACAGGCCCAATACGATATGGTTCGCTTGGGAATAGGATTATTTGGCGTCAATCACGATCCTAAATTTGAGGCAAAACTCAAACCAGTCATTAGTTGGTATAGCCGAATTTCTCAGCTTAAAGTGGTAAGAAAAGGAGAGTGCATAGGCTATGGTTGTACCGATATAGCAGCTGAGGATATCCAAATTGCAATCATTCCCGTCGGGTATGCTGACGGCTTCAAAAGAAGTTTGAGCAACGGCGTTGGAGGCGTGTTTATCGATGGACAATATTGCCCTACTTTGGGCCGGGTTTGTATGGACATGATTATGGTTAAAGCGCCAAAAGCACGGCTACAATCTGAAGTAGAAATTATTGGCCCACATCAAACTTTGGTCCATTTTGCGCTAAAGGCAGATACAATTCCATATGAGATCCTAACTAGTATTTCGCCACGAGTTCATAGAACGTACACAAACGATTAATCTTTGTAAATTGCAGCTATGGAAACCATCCAAGACCAACTTTTACAACTCATCAAAGCTAAATTGCCGCCGGGTGACGCCCTCGGACATATCCTGAGTGAAACCTTGCACATTAGTACTGACGCTGCATACAGACGCATGAGAAACGAAACAGCGTTGACCATCGATGAGCTCAAGCGTTTGTGCAAAACCTTTGACATTTCTTTTGATTCGTTGATTCAACAACAAAAGACAAACGTCATTTTCCGTTACACGCCACTCAATGCCTATGATTTCTCGCTAGAATCCTATCTTGAGGGTATTCTAGAGGCTTTTGAACGCTTGCGACATCTAGAGCAACCGAAAATCATGCTCACCATTAACAATACGCATTTTTTTCAGTTGTTGAATTTTCCGCAATTGGTTCGTTTCAAACTGTTTTTCTGGGCCAAGACCCACTTACAAATTCCAGATTACAAGAATGTGCTGTTTCGTCATGAAAAAACAACAGAACGCGCATTTGAACTCGGCAAATCAATATTACAGGCCTACAACACCATTCCTTCCGTTGAAATTTTTGACCCCGAACTCATGCGTGGCTTTTTGAGACAGATCTTGTATTATTACAAATCCAATCAGTTTGAGGACCCGCAATATGCACTTTTTTTATGCGATCGTTTGCTGATGTTTTCTGCGCACTTGCGCGAGCAAGCTGACCACGGCAAGAAATTTATTTATGGCACTCAGGTCCCTGCAACAGGGAACCCATTTGAGATGTACCTCAATGAAACCATCAATGCCGACTCTGCTTTTTATTACGAAAGCAAAGACAAGCAGGGACTCTTTTTATCACATAACATCATGAATTACTTGCAAACCACCGACAGCCAATACGTGCAAGATGCCAAGCAAGTAATCGACAAACAATTGGCTAATTCAAGCCTAATAAGTGTTGTAAATGAAAGAGAGCGCAATAACTTCTTTGCTGACTTTGAGAAAACCATTGGCGTTTTCAGAAAAAAAATAGAGGCCGACCTCGAATTTCTCGCCTGATAGTTGCGATTTTCGCAACCGCCGTAGGGAGGCCTCCGAAATTCAGTTTTGTCGGCCTTTAAAATCTTGCCAACTTTGTAGCATCAAATTATATGCTATGAAAACAAAAAATTTACAAGCTATTTATTTACTAGTTGCCCTCTTTTTTAACGGTTTAGCTAGTTCTTTTGCACAAGATAATGGCACCATTGCCGTGGCTAATCCGAATGTCAATTCATTGACATTGAAGCCAGAATCTGTTGCAAAAATGATGCGCCTTGAGCTCATCAAAATCAACAAATACCGCGTTTATGACGAATTTGACATGAATGAGGTCATCAAATCTAAAGAGGAATACCAAGTTGGTTGTTATGGCCAAAGCTGTTTGACCAAATTGGGTGAAGAACTTAAGGTCAATTACGTCATGTCTGGCTCAGTTGATGGATTGGGAAATAAGATTGTGGTGTCCATAAAAATTATCGATGTCAAGGGGCAGGCACTTTACAAATCAGCGGTTCGCGAATTTGACAACCAAGAACTTGAGGTTCAGCGCATGATTGAAATCGTCCTCGCCGAAATGCATGGTCTTACAGTAGACAAAGTACTTGCAGATCGTTTGGCATTCAAAAACGAGTTGATCACCTCTAACAACGTCGGAAAAGTGAACAACTCTGGCCCGCGTATCGGTGTTGCTTATTTAACTGGCACACTCAACGAGTTCGCTACACGAGATGTACAATATGGTGGTCTAGGCATCATGCCATTTGCTTCCATGATTGGTTATCAAATCGAAGGTCAGTACGTAGGAACTGAAAATTTCTCAGCTTTGGTCGAAGGTATTATTAATATCTCAGGTTTAGACCAAGGTCAATTCATGCCTTCGGTTTCTTTGTTAAACGGTTTCCGTTGGGGAAAAGCAAATTGGGAATTTGCTTTTGGACCAAGATTAGGGATTAAATCTGTATCTACAGGTTATCTCGATAAAAATGGTCAATTTGGTCCTGCTGGCGCCTATTACACACGCAATGAGTTTGATGCACAATTTGGACAACAGTCAAACGGTTTTTATTCAGAGCATTTTGATAAGAACGGTACAAAGAAAATTTCTCCGACATTCTTGGTTGCATTTGGCCGCACCTTTCAATCTGGTTCTTTAAATATTCCGGTCAATATTTTTTACAGTGCTCAGCCAGGCGGAGGTTTTGTGGGTGTCAACATGGGCTTCAACGTACAAAAAAGCAAGCAACCAATTAACAAACAAAATCCGCAGCGCTATTATTAATTATTCAAGAATCATATCTATCATGAGATTTCGGATTACCATCTTCTCTTATCTCAGCTTAACGCTCTGCTTCTTCGGAAGTCAGAGCGTTTTTGCACAGGAGCCCCAACAAATGGTTATTGATAGCAATTTTGATGCGAGCGGAGTATTTACAACTCGGTATCAGTTCAGTACAAATTGTTTTCCGATAAGAAAAGGAGAACATTATACGATGCTCAATCTGTACGGTCCGGAAGTGCATTTTGCGGTTCATAAAGATTTATCAATTGGCCTCATGACCTCATGGCTTGCATCGCCCATTGCATTAGCGCTGAAATATACCAGAGGGACACCAAACCCAAAGATCAATTATGGGGTAGGGGCTTTGGTTGGTTCTTTAGGATTGGTCAATGCGTTTAACGGTTACGGTGGTTTGTATTGGGGGATGCTCACTTTAGGCGACCGCCGCACAAATATTACCTTTTCTGCTGGATTTGGACATTTCAATGATCAGAATTACGCAACGACGCCAAGAGAAATTTATATACCCGGTATTTATCCTGCCGTGAATGGTCAGTATCCCGACATACCAGTTCAAGAGATCATTCAGTTTGGTGGAAATTCAGCTTTTCAGGCACCTGTATTGGGCATTGCTGCTCAGGCAAAAATCAGTGGCAGAAGCAGCGTTTTTCTTGATTGCATGCTTTTTTTATCGAAAGATTACTCTAACTATGTTGATGGTTACCAATCCGAAGTCTCGCATTACGGTTACGATAACAACTTCAATTATACACTTCAAGAAGTGGAAGTAACGCCATGGACCTACTATAACAACGGTCCGGGCCCGGATGAGGATATCTTTGTGATCATGCCAGGTTATCGCTTTGAGCGCAATGCAAATAGTGCTTTTCAGGGCAGTGCAGTTATTCTTTTTTCGCAAGAGTTTTTGTTGCCACTCCCTATGTTCAGCTATTTTTATAAATTTTAATTCTTTATCTTCAATACAAAACGGCAGCGTATTCCTTATTTTTGCGTTATATCCATAAAATCAATCCAAATGAAAACAAGTTTCATCATTCTTTTGACCTTTTTTTGCTTTTTTAACGGTCAGCATGCAATAGCCCAAGTGCCGAATACAACCTCGCCTGCTGTGGATACTACTAAATATGTTGTCACTAAAAACGATGGCAACGAATATGTAGGCCTCATCTTATCCGATGATGGCCGCGAGGTATTGATTGAAACAAAAATGTTAGGAAAGGTCTACATTCCAAAAAGCGATATCAAATCTATCCGCAAACTGGATTACGCCGAAGATGTTCAAAAGGGGGGTGAAGTCAGTACTGCTGGTGTTTTTACTACCCGATATCAATTTACAACGAATTGTTTTCCGATTAAAAAAGGGGAGAACTATGCCATGATTAATTTGTATGGCCCTGAGGTGCATTTTGCGGTCCACAAAGACTTTTCAGTTGGAGTCATGTCCACTTGGATTGGCTCTCCTATTGCATTAGCGCTCAAATATACCCGAGGCACAGCGAATCCGAAAATCAATTATGGTGTAGGTACTTTACTCGGGTCCTCAGGATATTTGAATTCAGGCCGCGGTTTTGGAGGTTTATATTGGGGCATGATTACCTACGGAGATCGCCGTTCAAACGCCACCTTGTCTGTAGGTTTTGGTCATTTTAATGACGGTAACAACTACACATATATGCAAACAATTTATGAGCCTGGAACTTACGTTTCTGTTGACGGTTCGACACCTTTATTGCCGATTTCAAGCATTGAAAATGTGCAAGGTGGATTTGCAGCCCAGGCACCAATTATTGGCCTTGCCGGTCAAACTAAAGTTGGCAAGAAAGCGAGCTTTATTTACGACTGTATGTACATTATGGGTCGAACTATATCGAACGAACAATCCATCGATTATATTTATGACAACACAGGTTGGCAGTTGCAGCAAGTTGTTGTTGGACCATGGAACCCAGGCTTCACGAATCGTCAAAAGTTAT
>CAZINO010000012.1:0-37991 GCA_964540625.1 uncultured Lishizhenia sp.
ATCCAACTTTTGACACATTTCAATCGTACTTTTTGTTCCTTTTGAGATGCCATCCCAAAAGGCAAGGCATTCATCACAATCTTGGGCAATCAAACGATTGCGCCGCATTGCTGCAGATTTGCCAAAGACATCCCAAAGAGGAAGGTGAATAATTTTTGGAATATTATTTAACTCAGCCCATTTTTCAGCAAATTCATCTGCTCCTTTTGCTCCACCGGTAATAATTGCGCTAATTTGTACTTTCATCGAATCAAGAACTTGAAAAACAATTTCTTCGTCAATCAAAGTTCGACTACCAATTACGGCTAGTTTCATATGTTTGATTTGAGAACAGAACTGAGCATTTCCAAACTATGCAGGTCTTGCCAAAGCCGTTCTTGTGCCTGATTCAACTCAATTTTAGCATTTTTGTAGGCTAAATTACCTGCACTTCTTCTCGATTTTTCTTTATTTGTAGATAGTGAATCATCTTCGTCCTTTGTAATACTAATGGTTCGGTATCTATACCACAAAATTGATAGCCATTCTGTTGTGCTGTATGGCTTGGAATTAAGAGATTGATAATTGAATACTTTTGCTCCTTGTTGTGCTTGTTGTTCTTTTACCCAAATGAGGTCACGGAAAAAAGACATTGGTGTGTAGTGTTCGTAGATACTCATTGTGCCATTGTATTTCTTAGAACAAAATCCTTTAAAGTCTTTGAAAGGAAAATGCCTAATAATCCAATGCCCAAGATAAGCAGATAAGGCATGTTTGTCCCCATAAGCCAAGTTGTCGAAGTTACCTTTGAATTTCCCATCATTTTTTATTTGAATTTCATTTCGACGATAATCTTCCACTTGAATAACATCGATAAAATGGCAAATTTTAGCCAATAGTGAAAATCGAATCAAACGCAATTCACAAACAGCTAAAGTGGCTTCTTTAGATTGAATGTTTTCAATGGATGGATAATCAATTTTTGGTGTCCATTGAACCCGATTTATGCCATTGAAAATTTGTAGAATCCATTCGTTGAATGGGGTGTTTCCTTCTTCTAAAAAACATTTAGGGCTATGCGCTTTATCTGTTGAAAAAAAAGGAAAATTACAAATAACTGTTTTGAAAATATACTTCTCAAAGGCTTGAGTAGTATCATTTTTACCACTCACATAATAAATGCGCTTATCGCAAATTTCTGAGTAAAATATTTTTAAGAGACCTTTTAGGTCGTTCAATCTTATTTGTTGTTTCTCAAGGTCATGAACAGAATCATGGTGTTTTTCAGGGTCTGCATAGCCACGTGGATTGTTAATGGGGAGTTTATTTAAATTCTTCCAATAATCTTGAATTTTATCAATTCGATCCTTAGTCAGCATATTATTTATTCTGAATTCCAATTAATATCCTAATTAGCCTCAGTTATTAATCAAGAAATAGTTCTAATAAGGGAACCATTTTCTTTGCGTATTTCGGTTTTTCCTTTGCTTGTAGAAACTGCAATTTCATTACCTGACCACTTGGCAGCGATAGCATCCCCATTTCCAACATTGCGAACAAGCGAACCATTGTCTTTTCTGACTTCAACCTTGCCTTTAGAGGTTGTAACCAAAATCAATGTCTCACTCGAATTAATGTCTGCATTGACAGCGTCTCCATTACCAATAGTTCTAATTAATGAACCATTTTCTTTTCTGAGTTCAACTTTTCCGTTTTTTATAATTGCAAGCATAGGACTATCGATTAAATATAATTGAATCTAAATATAAGAATTTGAATAATTTAAATAATTTTAGACAGAAATAATTTTAGCCTAAAACCATTCCTTCAGGCAATGACCGCAACTTCAGTTCATAATAACATTTCATATATTCAAGCAAAGTCATGTTAATGTCAAAAAGCAAGAAGCAAATACTTTTCCTTTTAGCACTATGCAGTTGTCAATTCTTGCGTGCGCAGGTTTCAGGGAATGAGGCGGATTCAAGCCTAAAGCCCAGTAACGCCTATGTTTTACATTTCATTCCTTCTATAAAAGACAATGTATATGGTATTGCCATTGGTCCAATTGGTTCTGAAACCATATGTAATGTCACGAATACCAGAAAATCTTATGGCATCAATTTGCAATTAATAGGTCAGGGTATTTTTATTCCAATTAACCGTAAAGTGTTTTCTTTTGAACAACTATTGTTGAATCCGATGCCCGACCTCATCAATCAAATTGCCTGCAAAGCAATGCATTCGGGAATATTAATTTCAACCTTTGGTACTTACACAGATATATCTAATGGTTTCGTATTGTCTCTTGGTTTTAGTTATGGTCGAAAAATAAATGGAATTGCATTTAATCTTTGTTCAGGAAAGTACATTACAGTAAATGGTATGGAGCTGGGTATTCAAAACCAAGCGCATACCGTAAATGGATTGCAATTAGGCTTATTGAACCGCTGTGTTCAACTAAATGGTTTACAAATTGGTTTGTGGAATGTAAATGAAAAAAGGAAATTACCCATTATCAATTGGTAAAGCTTACAACTCCTTCACCCAAATAATATTTACAGGGCAATTTTTGGCGGCTAGTTCGTTTTCTTCTTTTTCGAAATCGGGGAGGTTAATCGTGTAGAAACCGCGCTTTTCTTTACCGCCTACTAGGGTACAGCGGCCATCTTTTTTACTGACGCGCCAGCGCTGAGGAGCAGCCTCTACGCAAGCATTGCAGCCGATGCAGCGCTCTCTTTGTTGGCTCACTTGGATCATGCACTGACCATTTTATAGAGCTTGTCTGAAGGTCGGATTTTTTCGGGGACTTTGATGCTGAACACCTGGCCTTTTTGAATTTCCTCGACAACACCGTTTTCTATGTGGATGCTTTCAATTTTAGTCTCGACATAGCCCGTAGTAGGTCCTGTGATGATAACCGAATCACCAATCTTGAGACTATAAGCCTCGCAGGCAAATTCGGCGACCCCAATTTTGTCGTAAAAATGTAGGCCTTTGGCAATATAAATCTTCTTTTGGGTAGCAACAGACCCTGGAACTTTGGACCATTCGCCCATTTGTCGACCAAGATAGTAGCCATCCCAAAAACCACGATTGAAAACCGTCGAAAGCCTTTCTTTCCAATTTTCAATGGCCTCAGGGTTGTAGGCTGGTGTGCCGAGTGCGTCTATCGCTTCGCGGTAACATTGGGTGGTGGTATACACATAATCAGAGGCGCGGCCGCGGCCTTCGATCTTGAGTACCGATACGCCTGCATCAATAATTTGATCGATAAAATCGATGGTGCAGAGGTCTTTGGCAGACATGATATACTCGTTATCGAGTTCATATTCGGTACCATCTTCTTTGTCCGTGACGATATACGAGTGGCGGCAATTTTGAATACAGGCCCCGCGATTGGCACTGGCAAAATGGGAGTGAAGGCTAAGGTAGCACTTTCCGGAAACCGCCATGCAAAGTGCGCCGTGGGCAAAGATTTCCAAGCGTACAAGTTGGCCGCTGGGCCCGGTGATTTGTTGGCGCTCAATTTCTCTGGAAATCTCGGCAACTTGCTTCAAGGACAATTCTCTGGATAACACGACCACATCGGCAAAGGACGCAAAAAAAGCCACGGTTTCAACGTTGGTTACATTGGCTTGGGTAGAAATATGGACAGGCATACCAATGGATTTGGCAAATTGCATCACGGCAAAGTCGGAAGCGATGACCGCGTTGATACCGTCGTCTTTGGCAGCTTGCACAATGGTTCTCATGAGGTTCATGTCGTGCTGATATAAAATCGTATTGAGCGTCAAATACATTTTAACCTGGTATTCTTTGCCAATTGCCGCGATTTTTTTAAGGTCTTCGAGTGTAAAATTATTAGAAGAACGCGCGCGCATGTTGAGCTGCTCAATTCCAAAATAAACCGAGTTGCAGCCTGCTTTTATGGCCGACATGAGGGCTTCATAAGAGCCCGCCGGAGACATCAATTCTATGTTCATTTGACAAAGTTAAATTGATTTGATGGATTTGCTAAGTTTTATGTATTTTCGATGCGAAAATGGTTTTTAGCAGCATTCTTTTCTTATTGTACTTCTTACCGGTATTCTTATTGGTTTATGTACTCTTGCCGAAAAAGGCTAAAAACGGATGGGCTCTGCTTGTGAGCATTCTCTTTTATGCTTGGGGCGCGCCTAATTTCTTATATGTGGTTTTGGGCACAAGTTTACTCGATTTCTATCTTGTCAAGGCCCTTTATACTACCACGAATCAACGAAAGAAAAAGATTTGGCTGTGC
Source organism: uncultured Lishizhenia sp. (assembly GCA_964540625.1). GTDB lineage: Bacteria > Bacteroidota > Bacteroidia > Flavobacteriales_D > Crocinitomicaceae > UBA952. Next base: position 4,259 of record CAZINO010000012.1, read on the forward strand.
ATATCTGTTTCGCTCAATTTAGGCTTGCTCGCCTATTTCAAATATGCCAATTTCTTTATTGAAAATGTAAATACCGCTCTTGCTAGTGTCGGAATCGATCAGCTTGCCTGGACGCAAGTCGCCTTGCCGATTGGCATTTCTTTTTTTACTTTCCAGACCCTGACCTACGCCATTGAAGTCTATCGCAATGAGCACCCACCTTTTGACCGCCCCACGCACTATTTGCTTTATAAACTCATCTTTCCGCATGCCATTGCCGGCCCCATCATTCGCTTTAAAAGTGTAGCTGCTCAGGTGCTTGACCGCCAAGAAACTCCCGACGACCGATTATTGGGATTGTTTCGTTTTGCCATTGGTTTGGCCAAAAAGGTCTTAATTGCCAACGTTTTGGCCAAGCAAGCCGATTTATACATGGGCGGGGAGCTCAGTGCGCTCAGCTTTGACGAGGCTTGGTTGGGTATTCTTGCTTACACTTTTCAAATCTACTTTGATTTTTCGGGTTATTCCGATATGGCCATAGGACTTGCACGCATGATGGGTTTTCGTTTTCCCGAAAACTTCGATTCACCTTATACTGCTCAGAGTATTACTGAATTTTGGCGTCGCTGGCACATTACGCTCGGTGCCTTCATGCGTGATTTTCTGTACATCCCTTTGGGTGGAAACCGGGTTCGTCAAAAGTGGCGTTTGTATTTCAATTTGTGGTTGGTGTTTTTGGTTTCTGGACTCTGGCATGGTGCGTCATGGAATTTTGTTTTTTGGGGTGCTTTTCATGGTTTGTTTCTGATTTTAGACCGTTTGTTTTTATTGAAAATTTTGGAGAAGATAGGGAAGGTACCTTCAGTGCTATTTACCTTTTTTGTTGTAGCAATGGCTTGGGTGCTCTTTCGACTTGAAAACTGGAATGATGCGCTTGCTTTCTATAAACAACTTTTTGATTATAAAGACATTAAATTTGTTGAATTAAACAATAGCTTTATATTTATTTTGCTTATTGCAATTTTCTTTTCTCTTTTCGGTAGAACCAAAATTGGTTCAAAAGCTGCAGCCTTTCTAATGGCACAAAATCCTGTTGTTTCTCTATCAAATGCCGTGTTAATCACTGTTAGCACCATTCTATTACTGTTCTTTAGCATCGTGTTTTTGTCGGCTTCCGACCTCAATCCATTTATTTATTACCGATTCTAATGGAAGCCACCAGAAAAACCGCCATATTTAAAAACAGCTTGTTCGGATTTGTTCTGGCTTTGTTGCTGCTGCCTTGGTTGGAGCAAAATGAACATCTTTTTGAGCCCAAACCCTTGGGCGGGGCGCAACCACAAACAGAAAATGTTCCATTTTCTATAGACAAATGGAAAACAGCGGCTTTTCAAGTCGGACAAGAGGCGTACATCAAAGATCATTTTGGCTTGCGGCCTTTTATGGTGCGTTTTTACAACGAAGTTTTTGATCGTCTCTTCGGGGAATTTCAAGCCAAAGGGGTTGTACAAGGAAAAGACGGCTATTTATTCGAAGAAAATTATTTGTTGGCGGCCAGCGGACAAGACTACCTTGGTGCCATTTCAATTAATGCGCTTGTTGGGCAACTCGCTTTGGTTCAACAAGATTTACAAAAGAGAGGCAAACAGCTCATGGTTTGTTTGGCGCCGGGTAAAGGTACCTTTTACGCAGACCAAATGCCCGCTGGCTATAAATGGAATGGAAGTACGGGTAGAAATCATCCGGATTTTGTGCGGGCACTACAGCAGGAGCAAATACCGCTATTTGACGTGCAAACGTGGTTCATGCAAATGAAGTCAAATGCGCCTTATCCTTTGTTTCCAAAAACCGGAATTCACTGGAGTAGTTATGGCGAATATCTAGTCGCGGATTCGCTGATTAGGCACATTGCCAAATTAACGGCTAAACCCTTGCCAACCCTTCGGCTCACGTCCATAGAACAAGACGAGCAGCCCCGTGATCGCGACGACGATATCGAACTTGGAATGAATTTATTGCGCAACTTACCGGACTTTAAAATGGCTTATCCTCAATTTAAAATTGTGCCTGTTCGAGCTGCAAAAAAACAGCCCAAAGTATTGGTAATTGGGGATAGTTTTTTTTACGGAATGTACAACTGGGGCATGATGAATCATGTTTTTATAGACGGTGAGTTTTGGTACTACAACCACGAAAGGTTGGTGCCCAATAAACCCACTACTTACATTGAGGACATGAAGAATTATGCAGCCGAGCTACAGAAGTTTGATGTGGTGGTGCTGTTGCTCACCGAAGCGAATTTACCTCGTTTTGGCTTTGAAATGATGTCGAGGTATTTGAAAAATTAAGCTTTGGGTATGATTTTGACATTGAGCGCTACCCAGCCTTTTTGACCTTTGCTTTTTTCAAAACTGACTTCGTCGCGTTCGGCAATTGGCGCCGATAAGTTGGCTGCATGTACAAAGATGTTTTCACCAGATGCTTTGTCTTTGATAAAGCCGTAGCCTTTAGAATCGTTAAAGAAAATGACTGTTCCGGTGTCTGCGGCGTCGTCTTCTTCAGATTCTTCGCGGCGTGGAATACCGATTTCGATACTTTCTGCATCGATTTCTACTCTGGTCGACGGATCAATAGGCGCGTCTACAATGCGGCCAAATTCATCTACATAAGCCATCATGCTGTCTAGGCCTCCACCTCCAGAATTGGCTTTACGCTCTTCAGAACGCAGTAATTTTTCTTTTTTCTTTTTTGCTTTGAGTTTTTCTTTTTCCTTTTTCGAGAAGGTCTCTTTGGATTTGGCCATTCTTGGGTTTTAATGTGTAGGGTTGCCGTTTGAAATAGTAGGAAGAGTGGGCAACTTACAATTACGATGGCTAATTAGGTTGCAAAGATACAAAAAACTTAGCGATCCTAAGTGTTAAACTTACTGATGGCGTTTAGTGGGTTGCCATACAGAAGAGCGAATTCCGCCAAAAAACTTAAACAGTCCAATAAGCAAAGCCACGTTCATACTGATGAAATGTATTGGGTAGCGCAACCAGATAAGTTGCACATTTTGTTTGCGTGCCATATAATCGACCAAAAAAGTTATGGGGATCAGCCATAAAATATAGTAGAGCAAACTATGTAACCAGGTTGCATCGCTGTGGCGAATGACATGAAAAGACATGAGCAACAAAAAGACCGGTAAAATCCAACGCAAAACCTTATGCGAAAAAAAGGTAAATGAAACCCAATTAAATTTGAATAACAGACGCCAAAACCGACGTAAGTTCTGGAAATTACCCGAGGAAATTCGGATTTTCCGTCTGAATTCAATAAGTAAGTCATTGGAAACATCTTCCAGAACAACAGCCTCTTTTTGGGTAATACAGCGATATCCTTTTTCAATACAAGTCATGTTGATAAAAAAGTCATCGACTAAAAAATGTGCAGGAATGGGCTCAAAACAGGCTTTTCGAAATGCAAAACAACCGCCAAAAGGCCCCATCATGGCACCCCAGAGTTTGCCTTCGGCTTCTTTAATTTCGACCTCTCCAGCTATATAGCCAGATTCAGGCATGGAGATTCCTGTATTTTTGAGGCCGTAGTGTTGCATTCTTGTGTCGACGAGTCCAATATCAGGGTCGTTAAAGGGTGCTTGTAAATAAGTCAATGTGTCTTGGGTAAAAAGTACATTAGCGTCTGTAAGTACGATGAGCTCATGCTGAGCCTTCGGAACAAGCGCATTTACAATTTGAATTTTCCCTTGTCTTTGTTCGAATTCATATACTTTACAACTGGCAAATTTGTGTTGGTATTCTTTGGCAATAATGGCACTGAAATCAGCGCTGTTATCAATGCCGATCAGTAATTCAATTTGCTGCTGAGGGTAAGCACAATTGAGTATGGAATCGAGTTTTTCACGAAGTACTTTTTCTTCATTGTGTGCGGCAATTACAATACTCAGAGAAGGAACTACTGCCGTTCGCTGATAGGTTGTTACATTGCGCTTCCTTTTCAACATTGCTTTTATAAGCAAGGGGTAGAGTACATAGCTGTATACTAAAAATACAACGCCAGCAATAAAATAGAACGGAAAACCCATGCGGCAATATTAGCGATTATTTTGGAGTTCATCGAGTACGGACTGCAGTTGTTTGCGTACTTGTATTGTTTCAAAATGATTTTTAAAATAGGCGTTGAAATACGCAGCTCTTGCAGTAAGTTGCTTTTCGTCTTGTAGTAATTGAAGCAGGTCTTCTTTAAATGCCAAATCGGTGCGCTGAATAAGGTGCTCATCCAAATTGGGTAAGCCATCGGCTGATTTGAGGCTCAAGACAATTGGCGCCCCAACGCTCATGGCTTCGAGTATTTTCATTTTAACACCAGAACCAGATTGCAGGCAACCCACAAAAATGCCATGTTCAGCAATGAATTTTTTAGCGTCAGGCACAAAGCCGTGAACAAACACACCCGGGCGCAACCAATGCTTGAAATTTTCGGCGTCTTTTCCGGCAATATGAAACTCGAGCGTTGGAAATTTGGCTTGAAGATCGGCGAATACATGGTCCAAAAACCAGTTCACGGCCTCGATATTCGGATACCAATTAAAAGCACCTAAAAAGCACATTTTCATATTGGCACAAGTGCTTTGAATGGGCGTTTGGTCAATGGAGGCTGGTAAATACTTACAGGCGGTAAGGGTTTGTGCCTCAATTTGATGCAAATCTGTTTCTGAGATAGTTAGGATCAAATCCAAGGCGCCTTGATCTTCACTCCAAATACTGCGTTCAGCCCACTTGAGGGCATAAGCCAATTGGTGTAAGTACCATTTCTTGGGAAGGCGCTTTGTGTTACTAGCGAGGTCTTTCCAAATCTGATGTTCGATGTTGTGGGCCCTGTAAATGAATTGCGCTTTTGAAAAACTACGCAATGGCGCTGCGTATACTGCGGCAAATAAACTCTCAAATAGCACAAAATCATACGATGTAATGCTCAGTTCTTTTTGGAGTGTGGACAGCACCTTTGCATCTTTGAAGCGCACCAAATTATAAGATTCCTGCCGAATTAAGGCCAAAAAGGCCCCGACAATCCGAACCCGAGTGTCAATTTGTTGGGCTTTCACCTCTAGTTTGGGATGTTTTGGAAAAGCATCTGTATCAAATGGATGTTTGTGCGTACAAAGGGTATGATAGGTAATTTGCTTGACTTTGTCTAAGGCCAATAGATCCGAAAGGAGGCGAGACATGGCCAGGCAACCTCCGTCTGCTATAGGATAAGGTGGTTTATGACTAAGTATGAGGATTTTCAAGCTGTTTAATTTAGATCGATTGTGCTTTTTTTGTGAGGTAAATGGCCACCGGTGTAAAAAGCAAGCCTGCCATCCACATACCAACAAAAGGTGCTACAGTACTGGTGTCAGCCAAGTTATCACCCACAGAATTTACAATAAAATAAAGTAGAAAGATAACGGCAGCAATGACAACAGGTGCGCCAAACCCGCCTTTTTGAATCAAAGCACCAAGAGGGGCTCCGACAAAAAACAAAACAATTATGGCGTAGGTAAGGGCAAATTTGCGGTGAAATTCAATCCAATACAAGTCGGTCTCGCGTTCAAGTGTTTGCAAAAATTGCGCTTGATTTTCTAGCTGTTGTTGGTTGCGTCGAATTTTTGAAATCGCTAAGTTGATGGCGAGTTGCCGATCTGCCGCACGGATTGTTTTAAATTTGATGGGCTGAATTTCAACCAAGTCAGCTTTCAAACTGGGATCATTCTGTACTTTATTGGCTAACGAATCATTTAAACTTAAAAAACCAAGTGCGCTTTGTTGGATAAAGCGCGCTTTTAAGTCGTGTTTCTTTTGGTCAATAGAATCGATGGCGTCATCGATCTGAAAAACGTTGAGCATCTCGTATTTATCGGTAAATAAATCTTCTTTGGAACGGTTTAAGTCAAGACCGCCTAGGTCCAATTTATAGACACCCTGTTTAAATTGAGAAACACGCGAGGGGCGATCAGATGGGTTGCTCCAAGTTCTATTGGGCAAATACATGGGGTTTTGGATGTCGAGTTCTTCGAGAATACTTCCATTTTTGAGATTCAAAAAGACATATCGGCCATTTTCTGACTTGTAAACGTTTGCTTCTTTGGCACGAACAGTGCGTAGTTGTGTTGGCTGGGTGTAATCGTGGATGGTGACACCCAAGCATTTGTTCCCTTGTAAAGAATCAATTTTAATGGCATAGCCTTCAAAATGTTTGGAATAGATTCCGGGCGTAAGAATTGTAGCTATTTTTTTATTCTGAATGTCATAAATGAGGGTGTGCCATTTGAGGTTGGCAGCAGGAATGACGTAATTGGCAAAAAAGAAGGTTGCCGTCGCAATAAGAAATACGATAATCATGAGTGGGCGCATGATACGCAATAGTGAAAAACCACTCGATTTAAGTGCTGTAAGCTCGTTGTGTTCGGAAAGGTTTCCAAAAGCCATTAGAGATGATAGTAAAATGGCCAGCGGTAAAGCAAGTGGAACAATACCAGCAGAAACGTAAAAGAGCAATTCTAAAATAACCCAAACACTGAGTCCTTTGCCCATGAGGTCGTCGATGTAGACCCAAAAAAATTGAAGAATGAGCATGAACATCGAGATGAGCAGCGTCACGATAAAAGGTCCAGTGAAGGACTTGAGGCTAAACAGAACAAGACGTTTCAAACGGGTAATTTGTGGCAAATTTAAGCAATTAAGCCGTATGGTGGCGTGGCGTAAAGCACCACTCAGCCTCCGATAATTCGCTTGAGGTCAGAGATGGCTTGGTGCCAAAGTGCTTGGCTACTTTCTGTATCTGAGGGATCTGCAAAATCTGTAATATGTAAAATAACGGAATTGGTCATGGGGTCCACGACATAAGATAGCTCAAAATAGGTCTCCAGGCCGTCATCTTCATCGGCTAGCCATTGAAAGCGAATTTTGTTATTGAGTTTAATTTGGAGTAACCTTGCTACTTCGGCATTTCCGTCCCATTCAAAGGTGTAGAGGTCGTCATGGACCCGAACGTCATCGGCAAACCAGTCAGCAAGGCCATCTGGGGTGCTAATGAGCTTTTCGAGAACGCGTGGAGAGGTTTTAAGGAGAAACTCTAACTTGTATTTTTCTTTCATTGACCCCGGGATTTATTGTTACTTTTGTCAATCATTAAATATACATAAAATTCACTAATGTCAGCTCAAAATCAATTGGAAAAGCTAGGAAATCAGTTTTTTAAATACCGAGGTCAAATTCCGTTGGTCTTTTTTGTGGCCGCTTTTGGCCTTATGCATGTTTTTCCTGAACCCACCAATTGGCTCAATGATGCGCGTTTGGCATTGGCACTAGGCTTGGTTGTGCTTGGACACCTGATCCGGGCGTTGGCTGTCGGCAAACGTGCCGCTCATACCTCAGGGCGAAACCGCGACGAACAAGTTGCTGAAGCGCTCAATTCTACCGGGATCTATTCGATGGTGCGTCATCCGCTTTATCTCGGAAATATAACCACCTATATTGGTTGGGCTGTCTTCACCGGAATCAATTGGTTAGTACCCGTATTTTTAATTTTATTTGTGGCTTACTATCGTCTGATCATCTACGCTGAAGAACAGTTTCTTACCCGTAAATTCGGTCAAAATTACCTCGACTGGAAAAATCAAACACCGCTATTATTGCCAGCTTTCTGGAAATACAAAGCCAATGCGCAGCCATTTTCCATTAAGGTTGTACTTGAAAACGAATATTCTGGTTGGGCAGCGTCCATGACAACAGCCTGGGTGTTGTTGGCATTTCAACTCTATGTCATGAATAGCTTAGCTGCAGGTCAGAACAAGCTATTTTTGCTTTGTATGGCAGCGTTTATCCTAGTTTTTGGACTTGGTATGCGCTACCTCAAAAAGAAAACCAATGTGTTCAAGGTCAATTGATTTGACGACCGTAAATTACTGAGCTAAATCAAAAAGTTGCCGTTGCTGAAGGCTGCGCCCAAGCGTAAGTTCATCTGCATATTGTAACTCTGAGCCCACAGCAATGCCTCTTGAAATACGTGTTACCACCAATTCAAAGTCTTTGATTTTTTTATAAATGTAGAAATTCGTGGTGTCACCCTCCATAGTTGGGCTCAGTGCCAATATAATTTCCTTAGGCTTGTTGGTTTCAATTCTTGTGGGCAGCGTAGCTATATTCAAGTCTTGCGGTCCGATGCCATCCATTGGCGAAATAAGACCACCCAACACATGATATAATCCATTGTAGGCGCTCGTGGCCTCAATAGCCATGACATCCCGGATGTCCTCAACGACGCAAATGAGTTGTGAATCGCGTTTGGGATTACTGCAAATCTGACATGTCGGCACATCTGAAATGTTTCCGCAGTTTTGACAATGCAAAACTTTGTCTTTAAGTGCACTAAGTGCCTGGACAAAATCGTCGATTTCCAGTTCTTTTCTTTTGAGTAGGTCAAGTGCAAGTCTGAGCGCAGTTCGTCTTCCAATTCCAGGTAAACTAGCCAATTGATCTACTGCTTGCTCAAGGTGAACCGACGGGATTTGCATGCCGTAAATTTAACTAAATTTGCAGTATGGCAATCAAAGAGCTCAATATCCGCAATAAGCGCGCGCGCTTTGAATTTCATCTTGACGAAGTGTTTGAAGCGGGTGTAGTCTTGACCGGTACCGAAATCAAAAGCATCAGAAACGGAAAGGCATCCATTCTAGAAGCATATGGGCTCTATGAGAAAGGGGAGGTGTGGTTGCGCAACATGCACATAACCGAATACGAAAACGGTTCTTTTTACAATCACAAGCCGCGTGCCGATCGCAAGCTTTTGCTCAATCGAAAAGAGATTGTACGCATCGAGAAATTTCTCAAAATAAAGGGGCATACTTTAGTGCCACTCAAATTGTTTCTCTCAGAAAAAGGTTGGGTTAAAATTCAGATCGCTTGTGCCACTGGTAAAAAACTTCATGACAAGCGTCAGGACCTCAAAGAAAAAGACGATAAACGCGAAATGGACCGAATGCTCAAACGCTAGAATTTATAGCTTCAGCTGTGTCTTTTTTAGTCCTTAATGACCGGATAACCCGGATATTTCTTTTTGTCAAATACAAACTTGGCGTCGTCGATTTCTGGGTTGGCGGTAAATTTAGTGACCACGTAAGTCATGACGGTGCCGTCTTTAGCCTTCATGCTGGCCTTCAGTAGTTCGTTGTCGGTTTTAGAAATATACAATACAATGGTGTGGTATTCCGCCTTCGACGGCACTTTTGGATACAAATTAATCACGTGAACAGGCTCTCCGTTGAGTTTATCTTCGTGGTCATATTTGTTTTTAAATCCGGTTTCCCAGATGGTCATGAGGCGCTTTGGATTGATCGATTCTTCGTCGTCGGCACTCGCGTCAGACTCATAAACAGAGCGTTCGTCTTTGACTATTGTCCAGGTTTTAACACCATTACAAATCATGGTGTTGTCACCGTAAGAAGCGTAAAATTTATTTCCTTTGACCCAGCCTTTTCCGATTTCGCTTTCGTTGGTACCGGTGTTGCTATTTTTTACACTGGCATTGAACTCGATATAGAAAGACTTCATGCCTTTCATTTTGGTGGAAAGTTTGTCAAGTATCCCTTGCGCTTTGGCGTCTTGGGCCATAGCTTGGGTCGATAACAAGGTAACGAATAGGAAAAGTATAAAGCGCATAAAATTGAATTTCGTTGCAAATATCACAAATTATGCCAAATCAGCGAAATCTTTGTGGGCGTCTTTGCATTATTCCACTACAATGAGCGTGTGATTTGAAATCAAAGTGGTGCTATGCAGTTGAAGTAAGTAGGTACCTGCTTTGATTTCTTGCGGTAAATAAATTTGCTGACCGGCAGCATAGCGCATGATTTCTTTCCCTTTCATGTCGATGAGTCTGGCCATTTCAATGTCCGAGCCAGAATAATTTACCAAACTACCGGGGCAAGCCGGATTGGGGAATATATTTCTTTGCACTTTACTTGTTTGAGCCAAACTTGCTAGTGAACCGACATTGATGTTGTCAAGATAAAGGCAATTACCCCAATCGCCGATATTTCTGAAGGCTATTTGAAGGTTTCCGACATTTGCAAATGCACTGAGGTCAATGGAATCAGTGCGCCATTGGGCAGCAGAGGGGGTAAAAAAGCTTTGGAAATCTGGAGAAGTAGCTAGGTTTTCTCCGCCTTTAAAATACAACACTTGTTCGGTTGCAAAGCAGTCAGTTGATACAACAACCTGCAGTGAGTCAGAATAGCCGCTGCCCCAGCGCGCATAGGCAACGTCAAAATACAAAATCGGTTGAATACTTAGTGCACTGGTTTCAATTGGCATGATCAGATCGTCATAGCTTCCTTGCGAATCGATGTCATAGTTGTTGAAAAAAGTGGCTTTACTTGAATTGCCAAATCCACCAGCTGTGGTGGATAGCGCCCATGTTCCATTGCCGTTATGGTCTTTTACAGTCCAGCCTTGAGGTAAAAACGCTTGCTGGAAATCTTCTTGTATACCGGTTTGAAAAGTGTAGAAATCTAAGGTAACATACAAAGAATCGATATCGGTTTGGCCATTGGCGTCTGTAATTTGAAGAATAGCAAGATGTTGACCTGCATTTTGAAACAACACAGCCGGATTTCTGAGTGTTGAGTTGCTCGGGCTTCCCGTAGGAAAAGTCCATTGCCAAGAAGCATTTTGATGGTTGATGAAAGAATAATCATCAAAATAGAAAGAGTCTACCGTGCAAATTGCGGTTTGTTGCAATTTATCAACGGTAATACGCGCTACGATTTGCGTTGGATTTTCTACCAGATTACTTTCGTAAATACCCTTTCCATAAGTTGCTAAACGAATTTTGCTATCGCGGTAAAAAGGCTTGAGTATATTGCCATTTGTAAATAAAGGCAAGCCATTGTTCTCTAAAGTGAAATTGGTTTGATTGTTTCGGTAGTAAACGGCTTTGTTGGTGGCGACATAAATTCCACCATTTGTCCCGGTTATATAAACCAAAGATTGGACAGACTCATTATTGAGTAAACTACTCGTTAAGTTTTCCCATGAAGCGCCGCCGTTGTTGGTTCTGAATACTTTAAAGCCATTGGCGCCACTCGGATACGCCAACCAAAGTTCTTGTGCATTTTGTGGATTTATTGCTAATAGCATTCGACTTGAATTACCGCTCGGAACGGTCAATTGCGTCCAAGTTAGCCCTGCGTCGGTGCTTTTCCAGAGCTTGCCCGAGTTTCCGCTAGCTGCTCTTTGATTAAGGTAAATGATTTGTGGGTTGTCAGAGGCGATTTCAATGTAGTTTATTTTTTCATTTGGATTCGCGCCAAAAGTTTGGACGATTTCAAAACTTGCACCCATGTCTTTGGTGCGGTATAGTTTATTTTCGTAGCCAGTGTATGCTATGCTGTAGCAATTTGGATGAAAAACCAATTCCGTTGACTCAGCAGCCCAATAACTTTCATTGGGGTTGATACCAAAAGAAGCATTTTGAATGGCACCATCTAAAGTGGCCGGAATACGCTTGCCATCTACATCTGAATAGTAGGTCAACTTGTTGTCACCGGGATTGACGTAGCCTGTTGGTGCTTCTCCGCCACCTAATTCCAGGAAATTCCCCGAGCCATAATTTTCGTGATAAGCTAAATTGCCATTGTGGTACAAACCGCCAACCAAAACATCTTCGTTCCAACCGTTGTCAAAACCCCAATAATCGGCGCCGTGAATCCCAGACATAAAGAAGTCGGGTTGTGTGCTTACAAAATCGGAACTATGGTAAATACCGCCGTCGGTAGTGATCCAAGTGTGGTTGCCAATCACCCGAAAATCTTGGTTGTCTACATGTAAGTTCAGCGGCCCACCTACATAACCAGAAACAGAAGCAAAACTTGCGGCTCCGTCTGTACTTCTATAGAGGTTGAGCCCACCAATAAGCAATTCGTTGGCGTTGTTTGGATTGGCTACAATAGCACAATTATAAAATCCTTGATGGTAATTCCAGGTGGGTGTACCCATGGCTAAATTCGGATGGGCAGTGGTGTACGGACCGCCAACTGGACCATTTGGCAAAGACCATGTCTGGCCACTATTGTTACTTCGATACAAACCAATATAGCCGTAATCATTGGGTTTGGAATCGCCAATGAGATAGGCATAAACACGCTCTGGGTCAGCGAAGCTCACAGCCAACCTGCCGCCGCCGTCAATACGAGCCGGGTCAGTGGAGGTGTACCAGCCGGTATCTTGAAGGACCCAGGTTACTCCCGCATCGTTAGAAACAAAGAACTCACAGCGAATGAGCGTCGGATTGTTTTTCAAAAGATACAATGTTTGAGTGGTGCCTGGCTTGGCTTTGATGTCATAGCAGCGATTGGTATAGAGTTGTGTCCATGATGTGCCTGCATTAGTACTTCGGTAAAGTCCTTTTTCTGTAGCTGCTAAAATGATATTTGGATCGGAGGGTAGAATGTAAATCTCATTGACATTAAGTCCGGTCGAAGGCAAAGTGTTGGTCCAGTTGAGGCCACCATCGGTGCTCAAGAATAGTCCTTTGTTTCCACCAGCAATTACGATGTTGGGATTCGTAGGATGCACTTCAATGGCCGAAACACCCGATCCGAAATCGATATTTTTAGAACTCAACACCCAATTGAGACCGCCATTTGTACTTTTATAAACCTCTCCAGGTTCTGTGCCACAGTAACAAATGTTAGGTTGCGCCAAGCATTGGTCAAAACTGTAAATATTGGTTTGACCCGACCCTTGTGTCAGACCTTCTTGGTAATTGGTAATTGGACCTACGACGGTCCAGTTTGTTGTTTTGTTGGCAAGTTCTTGTTTTTTGAGGTATTGTTGATCATTTTCTTGTGTGGTATTTTGATCCGGATAAGCGATGAAGCCGGCGTCATTTACAATGTACTGGTTGCGTCGAATCCAACGCTTATAATATTGGGTATGGTAGTTCTTTTCAAAAGTGTGTGTGCGGTAATAATCTTGGTAGGCGTTTTGTACTTCGAACACATTGGGGTTTTCACTGTACATCAGTTGAGCCCAAGAAGGCAATAGTGCAATTTCGTGGGAAGATGGCTTTTGCATTGACTGTGCAAAAGTTGGCGTGTTGACTAAAATACAAGAAACAAATAAAAAGTAGTAGACGTTGGTCATAAGTAGAAAATAATGACCACAATTTACGATTATTTAACCAATAAAGCGCGTTTTGAATATAGGGTCTGGCATCATGCAGCTGTCTTTCTTACCAAACCATTTATAACGATTTAGGGCAATGATGTCATAAAGGAAATCTCGTAAAAAGCGCGGCATGAGCCAAGCAAGTTGGGTGTAATGTAGTTTTCCAAATAAATCCTGGTAAATAAACAAAACAGCCGAACTTCTTTGATGCCATTTGCCATGTCTTTGGTAAGAGATACTCTCTTCTTTGGCTACTTCAAGCCCATGTTGATCAATGTCGGCGGGTAAACCTTGGTATGAACTGAAATAAAAATGCGCGTTTTTGTCTTTTTTCAGAATAAACTGGATAAAACGGTTGCATAAAATGCAGGTGCCGTCGAAAACAATAAGTTGCGCAGGTTTCACGCTTCATTCTTAACAGTGAGCGAAAGCGCTTTGGCGTCTTTGACTTTTTCGGCAAGAAGCGCCAATTGTAAGACTTCAGTCATTTTATCTACATAATTGATTTTCAAGCCCTTTAGGTAGACAGGTGCAATCTCATCGACATCTTGTTTGTTTTTGCTGCATAAAATAAGTTCGGTAATACCTGCGCGTTTGGCTGCTAAAATTTTCTCTTTGATGCCACCAACCGGTAAAACATCTCCTCTTAACGTGATTTCTCCGGTCATGGCCAGGTTTTTCTTGACCTTCCTTTGGGTAAACAAGGACGCCAATGCTGTTAGCATGGTGATACCTGCGCTTGGGCCGTCTTTAGGAGTAGCGCCTTCTGGAACATGCACATGGACGTTATAGTTTTCAAAGATGGCCGCATCGAGATCGATGAGTTCGTGGTGGCTTTTGAGGTATTCAAGAGCAATGATGGCGGATTCTTTCATGACGTCACCGAGATTGCCCGTAAGTGATAACTTACCGTTTCCTTTGGACAAGAGACTTTCAATGAAGAGGATGTCGCCACCTGCGGCTGTCCAGGCCAAACCAGTAACCACGCCGGCAACGTCGTTGTTGTCGTATTTGGTGCGCGTTCTTCCGGCACCAAGGAAGGTGAATAAATCGGCTGCGCTGAGTTTGGGTTCAAAGGCTTCTTCCATGGCAATTTGTCGGGCACGGTTACGTACCAATTTGGCAACTATTTTGTCTAGGCCACGAACGCCCGATTCGAATGTGTAGGACTCAATAATTTGCTGCCAAAGTTTTCTATCGAGGAGGATGTCGTTTTTGCTAATGCCGTGGGCCGTAATTTGTTTTGGCAATAAATGTCGTTTGGCTATTTCTATCTTTTCTTCTAGGGTATAGCCATTGACTTCAATGATTTCCATACGGTCAAGTAATGGCCCTTGAATGCTTTGTAAATTGTTGGCGGTAGCAATGAAGAGCACTTTAGATAGGTCAAATTCAGTTTCGACATAGTTGTCATAGAAATGTCCATTTTGCTCTGGATCTAGAACCTCTAAAAGAGCAGAGGAGGGGTCTCCGTGATTGCTTCTGCCGAGTTTATCGATTTCGTCCAAAACAAAAACAGGATTTGCCGTTTCGGTTTTTTTCAAGTTTTGCATAATACGACCTGGCATGGCGCCAATATACGTTTTGCGATGTCCGCGAATTTCGGCTTCGTCATGGAGCCCGCCCAATGACATGCGCACATATTTGCGTCCGAGCGCTTCAGCAATGGATTTACCTAAAGAGGTTTTACCCACCCCCGGAGGCCCATAAAAACAAAGAATTGGTGCTTTCATGTTGCCTTTTAGCTTGAGTACCGCCAGGTATTCTAAAATGCGTTCTTTGACTTTTTCTAAGCCGAAGTGGTCGCGTTCTAAAATTCGTTTGGCGATTTGAAGATCTAGTTTGTCTTTGCTGTAAACATTCCAAGGGAGGTCAAGCAATAAATCTAGGTAATTCAGCTGAACGGTGTATTCGGCCCCTTGCGGGTTCATGCGTTGCAATTTCTCAAGTTCTTTTTGAAACAGTTTGGCCACGCGCTCATCCCATTTTTTGTGTTGGGCGCGCTTTTCGAGTTCGCGGACATCCTGTATTTGAGGGTTGTCGCCGAGTTCATCTTGAATGGTGCGCATCTGTTGGTGCAAAAAGTACTCGCGTTGTTGTTTGTCGAGGTCTTTGCGCACTTTATTTTGGATTTCATTGCGCATTTCGAGTAGCTGGGCCTCTGCGGTAAGGTGCTCCAAAACGAGCATGACGCGCTTTTTGATGTCCATTTCTTCCAACATGGATTGCTTTTTAGCGACATCAGCATTCATGTTTGATGAAATGAAATTGACCAAAAAGCTAGGGCTGTCGATATTACCAATGGCAAATTGCGCCTCAGAAGGAATATTTGGGCTTTCTCTAATGATTTGTAAAGCGAGGTCTTTTATGGTGTTGAACATGACCTCGAGCTCTTTGTTGGAACTGTCTATGGGCGCTTCTGTAAGGATTCGAACTTTTGCTTTTAAGTAAGGTTCGGTTTGGGTCGCCTCAAGCATCTCAAAGCGACGCTTGCCTTGAATAATGACAGTTGAGCTGCCATCTGGCATCTTGAGCATGCGAATGATTTGGGCAACGGTACCAATCGGATGCAAGTCGTCAAAAAGTGGCGACTCTACGTCTTGGTTTTTTTGGGAGACCACTCCAATGATTTTATTGCCGCGGTTGGCTTCTTGAATGAGTTTGATGGATTTGTCGCGACCAACGGTGATCGGAATGACGACTCCAGGAAAAAGCACGTTGTTACGCAAAGGTAAAATAGGTAGTTCTTCAGGATATTCCTGCTGATTCATGTGGGCCTCTTCTTCAGCGGTGATCAGTGGAATGAATTCCGCATCGGCATCGTAGCCTGATAAACCAAAAAGTCCTTGGTCAAAAATGTTGCTCATGGGTAAATTTATTTCGCGCACTGTTGGTCAAGATGTGTGCCAAAACTGTTCGGACTGCTAAAAAGTCAGTTATTGGCAATATGCTCAAAAATCTGGGCGTCTTGGGTCGTAAATTCTTGGTTTCTTCTGGCCATCATGGCAGCCGCAGCTTCTTTGGCTTTTGATAATGCATATACCGCATTTTGGCCATCTGAAAGCCATTGGAAAGAATCGATAAATTTGTCAGGAAAACCACTGCAGAAAATATTACTACTGACACCTACAACACTAGCGGTGTTGAATTGCACATTGATGGCAGTTTTGCTGTGGTCTCCCATGGTAAGCCCCATGAATAATTCATTGGTTTGAATTTGGGTTTGAGACGCGTAACAATAAGTACTTACTTGACCGTAGTTGTTCTTTAGGTTAGAGCAGTTGGTGTCTGCACCAAGATTGCACCACTCGCCAATGAGGGCATTGCCGATAAATCCGTCGTGTCCTTTGTTGGCAAAACCCTGAAAAATAGAGTTACTGACCTCGCCGCCAATACGGCATTCGGGCCCAATAGTGGTGGCACCATAAATTTTGGCACCCATTTTAATGACGGCGCCGTTTAAAATAGCCAACGGCCCTCTGAGCATGCTGCCTTCCATCACTTCTGCATTTGGACCGATGTAAATTGGCCCAGTTGTGGTATTGAGGGTCGCACCTTCAATTCGAGCACCATCTGAAATAAAAAGTGCTGATGCAGCGCCTATCAATAGGTTAGAAGGCGAGAGCGTTTGTGATTTTTTTGCGTTTGTGTATAATTCAAAATCGCGACGCAAAATGGTATCGTTCTTCAAGTATAAATCCCAGCGATTTTCCAAGACCAGCAAATCCGAAGCTGTATATTCAAGAATGTTGGCTGCGTTCCCGTTTTGCGCCAATGGGATTCCGTTTTGAACCAAAGCCTCATTGGGACCTAAGTTTTGAACACGAAAAGCGAATTGTGCATCTGGAATGATTTGCGCATTGATCCAAATTCCATCTATGGAAGGGAATTTGGCCTGAAGGTAGCTTTCTGTCTGATAGCCAACTGTTGCATTGGGCAACAGAAATTGCCATCTTTCCGAATTGGTAAAAAGGCCACAGCGCAGCTCGGCCAGAGGACGCGTAAGCGTAAGTGGCGCAAAGCGCAAGTGAAGGTGGTTATCGGAGAGCAGAAGATTCATGCGATTCGTGTTTTGTGGTAACAAAGCTACTCAAGTAGAGCAAAACAAAAGTAAGCAAGCCGTTAATCAAAAGCATTTCGTTGCCGAATTGATAGCCTTTCCAAATGAGATCGGCGTTTTTACTGAGCCAATAACAACAAAACGGCGCAGCAAGTACGATAAAAGGTATGGCCTGAGAAGCTGGCTGTTTTTTGGTTAAAATGCCAAAAGCAAACAAACCAAGTAAAGGGCCGTAAGTGTAGCCGGCGATTAGGAAAATAAGATTGACAATGCTTTTATCGTTGTACCATTTGAATAAAAATACCAGTAGGGTAAACAAAACGGCAAAACTAAGGTGGACGATTTTTTTGATGCGCATGCGCTCTAATTCTGGGAGGTTTTTGCGTTCAAAACCAATGATATCGAGGCAAAAAGAGGCTGTCAAGGCGGTAATTGCGCCATCGACAGATGGAAACAACGCAGAAATGAGGCCAATTATGAAAATAATAAAGACGCCACTCGGTAAATAAGTTTGAATGATTTTCGCGAAGAGGTCGTCAGGGGCGATTTCTAAGCCATTTTGAATCGCAAAATAGCTCAAAATGCTACCAAGCAATAGAAACATAGCGTTGACAATAAGTAAAGTAAAACTGAAAACCACCATATTCTTTTGGGCGTCTTTTAAGGTTTTGACGCTGATGTTTTTTTGCATCATTTCTTGATCAAGACCAGTCATGGCAATGGTGATGAAAGCACCACCGATAAAATGTTTCCAGAAATAGTCGGCTTTTGATGGATTCCAAACGGTTAGTTGGGTGAGTTGTTGGTTTTCTAGATGCTGCCATAACTGCCCCCAAGACAAATCTAATTTTTGCTGCAACGAGACAATACAAACCACGAGTGCCAAAAGCATAAAGAAAGTCTGCAGGGTGTCGGTCCAGACGATTGTCTTAACGCCACCTTTGAGCGTATAGGCTAAAATCATGAGGATGATCAACAAGGTTGAGTGCCAAAATTGCAAACCAATAGGCTCAAAAACAAAAAGTTGCAAAACATTGATAACCAAGTACAAACGGACAGTTGCACCGAGTGTACGCGATAAAATAAAATAACCAGCGCCCCATTTGTAGGCGTTTAAACCCAAGCGCAATTCTAGGTAACGGTAAATTGAACTGAGGTTGTGCTTGTAATAAAGTGGCAAGAGCACGAATGCGACGACGAAATAACCTGCAAAAAACCCTAAAACCAATTGGTAATAATGCCATGCACTCGCGCTAACAGCACCCGGAACAGAAACAAAAGTAACACCAGAAAGAGAGGTGCCGATCATGCCAAAGGCAACCAAAAACCAAGGACTTTTTTTGTCGCCAGTAAAAAAACTGTGGCTACTGGCGTTCTTGGAACTAAAGTAAGCGATTGCTAAGAGCAAGCCGAAATAGAACAACAAGATAAGAGGCAATACAACTTGATTCATAAGGTAAAAATAAGCTAAAGCACTATATTTGCCTCAAAAAAATACGTATGGAACTCATTTTTGTAGTTATTTCATTTCTAATTGCCCTTTTGGCGATTGTAGCGGTCGTTTATTTATTTGTCAAGCGCCAGCACGATGCCAGTCTAATTAGCTTGAAAACAGAATTAAGTACCCAGCGTCAAAATTATTTTTTACCGAGCAAACTAGAAGCTTATCAACGTTGTATTTTGTTGCTAGACCGCATTTCACCTGCAAATTTGACTTTACGTACCTTACAAGTCACACAAAATGCACGCACGCAACAAACGCTTTTAATCAAAACCGTTCGTGACGAATTTGAGCACAACATTGCCCAGCAACTCTTTATTTCTCCGATGGGCTGGCAAATGCTTGTTCAGGCCAAAGAAGAAGTAACGAGGGTTATCAATTTGGCTGCCAATACCTTGGAAGCAGATGCGAGTGCTACTGATTTAGCAGCAAAAATTTTAGAAATAGCGGCGCAGGTAACGCCGTTTCCGACAGAGATTTGCCGTGCTTATTTACAAGAAGAATTTCAAAGATTTAGCGCTTAATTAAGCGTCTTTGGAACCTTTCTTAAGTCTCTCATTGACCACAGTAACGAGCATTGGCAAAATAGAAAGACCAATAATTCCGAAGATGACGGTCTCAAAATTTTGTCTTACAATGGTCAAATTGCCGAAAAAATAACCCAAGAGCGTAAGGCCCATAACCCACAAACATCCGCCAACAACATTGTATTTGAAGAAAATCGGGTAGCGCATATTTGCCAAGCCTGCCGTAAAGGGTGCAAAGGTGCGCACTATCGGGACAAAACGCGCTATGATGATCGTTTTGGAACCATGCTTTTCAAAAAACGCTTGTGTTTGTTCAAGGTGCTTGTCTTTGAGTAACTGATAGCGGCCAATTTTCATTTTGGCCAATTGCTGACCATATTTCTGACCAATCCAAAAATTGAGTGCATCACCTAGAATAGCTGCGGCGATGAGTAATGCAAGAACCACAAATAAATTCAATTGTGCTATTTCATTGTCTATTTGAACGCCTGCACAAAATGAACCAGCGGCAAAAAGAAGGGAATCTCCTGGTAAAAGCGGCATGACGACCAACCCTGTTTCCACAAAGACAATTAAAAACAAAATGGCATAAACCCATATGCCGTAGTCCTGTATAAACAAAAACAGATAAGAATCAATGTGGAGGATAAAGTCGAGAAGTTGTAAAAGCGTAGCCATTTATTGACAAGTGATTTGAGGTGCATTTTGAGCAATCCAAGCATTGATTCCGCCTTCCAAAACAAAAATATGCGTGGCATTAAACTCCGTTTCAATAAAGTTGGCAAGTGCTTCGGCGCGTTTTCCGGACTGACACATTAAAATGATTTGCTCGTAAGAATCGAGCGAAGGGTATTTTGCAGCGAATGAAGCCATTGGAATAGCCAAACAATCAATTTTGCAATTGAGCAGTTCATAGGGCTCTCGGATATCGACAAGCACACATTTGGTAGATTCTTGGAGCGCTTTAAGAGCAGCCTCAGGACTGAGTGTTTTCATTATTGAGCGTATTTTGAGCAAAGATAAAAGACTTGTTCAAAAGCATTCTATTTTTTGCCTTTGCTTTTTGGCTTTCAAACATAGTTTGAAATCATTGTTATACGCAATTTGAATTTCCATCTTATTTAAATAAAAATGATAAGTGCCAGGTTTTACTTGTTGGTAGGTAAGATGACAGTTTTGCTTGATTTGCATCGCCTCTAGAAAAAACGCCACTTTTTTTCTCGGTTGAAGCCCGATTGCCAATGCGCGGTTACCATTTTTGTATAAAATGAGCTTCTCATGTTTCAAATAAAACACCCTTTCGTTGTAAAAAAGCAATTGTTTTTGGCGTGTCATCCAAAGTAAACAAAATAAAAAGCCGGATTTCAGCCAATAGCTTCGAATTGCAAATAAATTGTAGAACCAAAAATAAGTCAGTATCCAAAATAGCACCACCCACCAAAATGGAACATCTATCCCTTTGGCGAGCGCTCCAGGAGCTTCACTAAAAATGCGCATGATCCAAAGCATGAGCTCGATGGCATTTTGCAGCAGCTTAGCACTCAGTGCATCGATAATGGGTATCAATTGTAAAATCGGAAAAAACATGCCTACAATTAAAATCAGACTTGAAAGGGTCATCAACAGCAAATTTGCGATTTGTGCGTAGTTTGGGTAAACATGAAAATGATACAAACTGAGGGGTAGGGTGGTGAGCGTGGCAGCAAGTCCCAGTGCTGTACCTGCCCATAGCGATTGGAGCCAAGACCAGCGAAATGTACACCAAGCTAAAATCAAATCGTAATATAAATAGATGCCGATCATTGCTAAATAAGAAAGCTGAAATCCTAAATCGAATAAATAACCAGGGTCATAGACTAATAAGCAGAATGCAGAGAAAAAAAGTCCCGATAAATTACCCATTTGTCTTCCTGAAAACTGGCTGATCAACAGGACGCTATACATAAAAACACTTCTTAGTACAGAGGCAGACATTCCCGTTAAAAAGGCATAATACCAAACAACACACAACACAAAAATCAAAGCTTGCTTTCTGCCGATCCAATTGGAAAACAAACCTAGCAGCTTTAGAAGCGCCATAATCAATAGTCCAATATGCATTCCCGAAACTGCCAAAATATGCATCGTACCTGTGGCCATAAAATAGGTGCGCAATTGCTGATCAATTCCATCGCGTTCACCTAAAATAAGTGCCCTGCCAACAGCCTCGGCATTCGAATGCATTCCTTTTTTGAACAAAGAGGATAGCCGTTCCCTGAAGCCCAATAATTTTTCGGACCATGAGCGCTTTTGCGGACTTTTGATTGCGGTAATTTGGTTTTGAGCAACAAACGCACGGTGTCCAATACCTTGTAGCTCATAGAAGCGTTCTTGATCAAAAGCGCCTGGGTAAAGTTCGTTTTCAATTTGTTCGATCCGACAACACAATTGATAGTAAGCATTTGCATGTAACTTTTCTTTGGACCGCACATAACAAAGTAGGGGCAGTGCTATTTTTTGATGCTTTTCGATAAAATAGAAAACACCCTTGCATTTGGTGAGTTTCTCTTTTGGCTCTATTTGTTGGATCTTAAATAAGCCATTTTTTACGTGTTGAGATCGAATGGCTTTTTGTGTTCTGTATTCTTGTTGATTGAAGAATTGACAATAAAAACCGAGCGTGAGAAACAAAATAAAGATGCCCATTTGCTTGGTCAACTTATGGAGCAGGAGAAGAAAACCAAGTAAAATTAAAAGTGTAAAAAAATAAGGGCTCTTGTCCGTTAAATTACGGTAGTCGGCCAGGTAGATGCCTGTAATAAAAGGCAATAAAAGCAAGAAAATAGGCCACTGCTGCTTGGTGGCAATGACTTCAGGTGTTGGTTGCATAGACAGGTCTTAGAGGTAGAATTTTCCTGCCTTGAATTTGATTTTTTCAGTAAGTAAATGTGGTCGTATGAGCACTTCTAAATCGTTTTTTGCGCACTCAAAGTGGCTTTGTAATTCTTGTAAGCTTTTGGGCTCGTTAAGAAAAGCGAAGAGGCTTGTCTGGTTGAGCATCCCACTTTTGCAAACATCGCATTGCCCACAAGGCAAGCTATTTTGACCAAAGTAAGCGATAAGCTGTTGGGCTCTGCAAATGCGCACTTTACAATAGTTTTGCATCGCGTCTAGCTTCTGCTGGGCGGCTTGCTTACGATCCAGATAGATGCTTGGTTTGAGCTCAAAATAAGACGCTGGAAGGCGTTCTTGATTGAAATAAATTTGTGGCAAGGTGCTCTTCTTACTGAGTTCTATGATTCCGTTTTTTTGCATGAAGGTGAGTTGTTCATACAAACGCGTTTCGGTGGTTTTTAGTCTTTGAATGAGCTTTTCTTCATGTATGACAGTCATGTGTTCAAAGATGCCTGGATAGGTCCGCACAAGGGTGGTGCAGAGTTGGTAATACGCCTCATTTTGAACCTGAAAATTATAAAGAACCTCGTTGTTGACAATAAACTGCAAACGCGTAGGCTGATAAAAGCCATCGGAAAGAGTGAGGTTGCCATTTTGCTCCAATAATTTGAGCGCATAATAGACTTCGTTGTCTGGAAGTTCAAATGTGCGGCAAAAGTGTTTGAGGTCGAAGTCGTAGCTCTCGTCTTTGCCAGCACCCACTGCTATTTTTAGGTAATTGCAAACCGCTCTGTATACAAAAGTAACGCGTTCTGCACTTGGAAATGTTTGGTCTAATTGCCGTTGCATTTTTTCGAAATCCTTGCTTTCGTAGAGCAACAAAGCATATGCCGCTTGGCCATCACGGCCGCCCCGACCGGCCTCTTGAAAATACGCTTCTGGCGATGTCGGTATTTCGTAGTGCAATACAAAACGAACGTCTGGCTTGTCAATACCCATTCCGAATGCATTGGTGGCTACCATGATTTGCGTGTTGTTGTTGAGCCAATTATTTAGCGCAGCACTTCTTTGTTCGGCGTTGAGGCCTCCGTGGTAAATGCCAACGCGTAGCCCGTTGTTGTGTAAAGCGAGTGCAATTTCTTTAACCGATTTTCTGGTCTGGCAGTACACAATTCCGGTTCCGGTTTCGCGTTTGCAAATGGAAATGATTTCATCGGTTTTATTTTGCGCCTTTCTAACGATGTACTGCAAGTTTTCACGCGCAAAATCTGCTTCTAAGATCCTGGCCTTGGGTATTTGCAGTTGTTCAAGAATATCTTGTTGCACTGCCTTTGTTGCTGTTGCAGTAAGCGCCAAAATGGGCACAGTTGGTTTGAGTTGACGCAGCTTGTGGATCTGGCGGAATGACGGCCTGAAATCATGTCCCCATTCAGAAATACAATGTGCTTCGTCAATTACCAATAAAGAAATCTTCATGCGTTTGAAGCGCTCTATAAATAAGGCAGATTGGATGCGTTCTGGCGATGTATACAAGAAATCTAAACCGCCGAAGCGCGCGTTGTCCAGAATTTGATCGATTTCTTTATAACTGAGGCCACTGGTAATGGCTTTTGCGCGCAAACCCCGTTTTTGTAAGTTTTCAACTTGATCTTGCATGAGTGCAATCAAGGGTGAAATGACCAAACAAAGGCCATCGCGCTGCAATCCGGGCACCTGAAAACAAATAGATTTGCCGCCTCCTGTTGGCAACAACGCTAAAATATCTTCACCTTCAAGTGCAGCATTGACAATCGGCTCTTGGCTCGGTCTGAATGCAGTAAAGCCCCAATGTTTTTGGAGGAGTTCAAGGGCTTGGGCGAAGGCATGCATAATACAAAGTTAAGGATTGCTTTTAATAAGGTCAATAAGTTGTGTGCTCGGCGATTTAGTGGTATATTCGCGCATCAATTAACGCTTATGTCTGGAGTTTCAGTACAATTTCCCGTCACCCACAACACCAATAGCAACCTTGCCAACGTCGATTGGGACAACTTACCATTTGGTAAAATCTTCGCTGATCACATGTTCGTCATGGAATACGCCAATGGCGCTTGGCAACAAGGAGAAATCTTGCCTTTTGGTCCAATTGCAATGCATCCGGCTATGTCTGCCATTCACTATGGTCAGTCCATTTTTGAAGGCATGAAAGCCTACCGAAATTTAAACGACGAAGTTGTCTTATTCAGACCAGAGCTAAACGCGCGCCGTTTTGCTGAGTCAGCAGCGCGCATGTGTATGCCAGAAATCCCAGAAGAACTTTTTTTAGAAGCCGTCAAACAACTTGTTGCGCTAGATGCAGCCTGGGTTACCAATAAACCAGGCTACGCGCTGTATATCCGTCCGTTTATGTTTGCCACTGACGAATTTGTCGGTATCAAACCTTCAGATACTTACAAATTTGTCATCATTAATTCGCCGGTTGGTGCGTATTACGCAGAGCCTGTTCGCGTTAAAATCGAAGAACACTACACCCGCGCTGCAGTCGGTGGAGTTGGCCGGGCAAAAGCAGCTGGCAACTACGGTGCATCGTTGTTTCCTGCTAAGCAAGCCCAACAACAAGGTTTCCACCAGTTGGTCTGGACCGACGCCAAAACCCATTCTTTCATAGAAGAGTCTGGCACCATGAACATCATGTTCGTGATCAACAATACACTCATTACCCCTTCTGAAGATGCCGACACCATTTTAAGAGGCACCACCAAACGCACCGTTTTAGAATTAGCTGCCGCCTGGGGAGTCCCTATAGAAGAACGCCCGGTTACCGTATTGGAAATCATAGAAGCTGCTAAAAATGGCACCCTACAAGAAGCGTTCGGCGCCGGAACTGCTGCCACAATAGCGCCCATTGCCATTATTGGCTACCGCGATGAAAAACTTGAGTTGCCAGCTTTGGAAACCAGAGAGCTCTCCTTAAAAATCAAAGCACACCTAGACGGCATCAAATCTGGGGCCATTGAAGATACCCATCATTGGGTTCAAAAAGTCTGCTAATTTGTGAAAAAAGCAAAAAAGAAGCATCATTGGCATATGCGCCATCTTTGTTTGCTTGTTTTGTTTTTCAATTGCCTTTTCTTAAAAGCGCAAGTGCTCGTATTGACATTCAAGGACCAAAAAACCAATGAACCCATCCCAAATGTGCAGTGTTTATTGGTGTCTAAGAAAGACACCCTCAGGGATTTTAGTACCCAGATTGGCAGCGTAGGTTTTCATGTGAATCAATTAAAGGAAGTTGCCCAATTTACCTTGACTTTTTCGCACCCTATTTACCAAGAAGACCAAAAACAGCTGCTTTTTGATCCAAAAAAAGACACCAATCAATTCACTTTTTACCTCAAATCGACACGCATACAAGAAACGCCGGGTATTACAGTCAAACCCAATCAGCCCGACACCGTATTTGCTTCCAAAACCTATAGTGTTGCTGACTTTGAACTGGGTTCAGCTGGTGAACTTTATCTGTTGACCTACGAAAAAAACTTACTCAAAGATGCGCAATTGCAGTGTGTTTGGAATGACACCACCCTTTTTTTACAACAAATTCCCGAACGGGCAATTGCGCTCAAACGCGATTTTCGTGGAAATATCCATGTAGAAACCGACCAACTCATGTATGGCATCAAACGCCAAGATTCCACACTTGTACTCGGCACAATCCCCAAAGACTACTTTTTCAAGTATATTGCACCAATTGTAGACACCAGTCTGACCCGCCAGTTTTACTCCAGCTATATGGATATTTACCCCGCGTTTGAGTACGGTGCTGTGGACCTCTTGGACTCAAGTTATAAAGCCATATTACATATTCAAGACGACCTCATGATGGAACTTTACCGTTCCGAATACAAATGGGTCGACGTACGAACCAAACTCTGGGCGAAAAACTTAGAGAATCAAACAGGAATAGATGCCGAAATCTACGTTGGCGCCAATGTATTTACGCAGTCTTTGTATTACCAACCTGTGTATGCCCCTTTGTTTTTGGTGAGTGATACAATTTACATTTTCGACTACCCTAAAGACATGCTGAGGGTTTTTTCAATCGATGGCAAACTCATCAAGTCTATTCCCATCTTTCATCATTATCAGGCCAGACAAACGGGTTTCCAAAAGAACCTACAACAAGATAGAAAAACGGGTAATATTTATGCTGTATATGAGCAAGAGGGGCATTTTTATGTAGGTTTGATCAATTTACAAACTGGTCAAATCAATCAAAAAGTAAAGCTTGCTTACCGTTATGTAGAGAAGGTTCGAATTCATGACAACGCAGTCTACTTTATTTACCGACCTTTTGAATCCACTCAAAAAAAATTCCTTTACAAGCAAAAACTGCCTGCATCTTTCAATTAAGGATGCAAAATGAGTTGGATAGAAACGGGTAGGTGATCTGAGTAACCGCCAAGGTATTTTGGACCAGCATACGTTCTGTTGGGCACCGTTTGGCCTTTGTATTCTGTCAGTAAAAAGGGAAAGCTGTGAATGCTGCCGCTCTCTTTTTGAATCTGAAGTTTGCCCTCGAACGCATTGCTAGAAACCATCATGTGGTCAAGCACCTCCCATTCATTCTTGTAATTGTAAGACCCGCCAAAAGTGCCACTTGATTTGGTGATGAGTGGTGTAAGTTTTTGTGCAACCAACTGAGGTCCAGCATCGGAAGGGTGGTCATTTAAATCCCCCATAAAGATAATTTTTGCCTTTGGATCGTTCTTTTGAATGGAGTCAATGAATTGGGTGGCCATTTGGGCGGCTTTGAGCCTCCTTGGTGCGCTTTCATCGGTTCCGCCTCTGCGGCTGGGCCAATGATTAACCATGACGTAGAGTGTTTCTTTTTTGTATTTGAATTTGGCCCAAACGATGTCTCTAGAGCTTGGAATGGTGTCGCCGGGTAGGGTAAAACGGATATTTCCCGAAGATTTTAATTGAAGTAAATCTTGCCGATAGAGCAAGCCTACATCGATGCCGCGGGCGTCTGGACTTTCGTAATGAACAATTCCGTAGCGTTTATCCGAACCGACCAAATCAGTCAGCACACTTTTGTTTTCAATTTCACAAACACCCATAATGAGTGGCATTTGCAGTTCGGTCATGACCTGCCGGATATGCTGAATTTTTGCGTTGTATTTTTCGGTATTCCAGTTACTTGCGGCACCTGGCAAAAACTCAGCGTCGTCGTTTGGCCCGTCAATGGTGTCAAATAAGTTTTCGACATTGTAAAAGGCCACCGTTTGTATTTGTTGGGCGGTGGTACCTACACTGAACAGCAAAAACAAAAAGAAAAGATGGTGTTTGGTCAGGGTTTGTAAGTTCTTCATTGTCTCGAATTAGCAATTAGTTATCAAATTTATTTCTCATTCTTGAACTGAATGTGTTATTCAAAAATCTTTTCTATTTTCTCTGTTTTTTTTTGAGCAGCGCTACCAACTGCCGCCAGAGCCGCCGCCACCGAAGCTTCCGCCGCCAAAACCGCCAAAGCCCCCACCAGATGAACCCCCACCAAAACCACCGCCTCCGCCGAAGCCACCAAAATAAAAGAAGCCTGGGCCGCGACCTCTGCCGCCAAAAGTAGTGCCACCACCACCGCGCTTGATCAATAAATAAAGCACCAATAAGACGACAATTAATGCAAAAACACCTCCGATTTTGTCATACTTATGAATTTCGTCACGGTAGCTTTTTTCGTTGATATCACCTTTGGCCAATCCAAATAGCACATCGAGGGCTTGGTTGATGCCTGCGGCGTAATTCCCTTCTTTGAATTTTGGGAGTATTTCGTGTTGCACGATGTCATGACAAGCCAGGTCGGTGATAACCGCTTCTAGGCCACGGCCAGGTGCTAAAAAAACGTGTCGGCCACCTAATCCTTCATTGGGCTTGATTAAAAAAACCAAACCGTTATTTTTATCGGCTTTTCCGACGCCCCATTGTTCGCCGAGTTCAGTGGCGTAATGCCAGGGTTCGTCGTAGTTGATGTCATCGACAATTACGATGGTGATTTCGTTGCTGGTTTCTTGCTCAAATTGATCGAGTCTTTGCTCGATTTTTGCCATTTCGTCAGCACTCAGGATGGGTAATTGGGAATAATTATTTAAAAAGCGAGGAGGAGTTTGTGGTTGCGGATATTGTCCGTAGAGTTGAAGGCTTAAAAAGCTCGCAAACAATATAAAGAGTAGTGATTTTTTCATCCGAAACTGATGTCGTTAGAGAGTTCATTTTGATCGCCAGCTAGCGGTGGAAAAAATTCTGCAAGTTTCTGGCCAGCGTGTAAAATACCCTCGCACAAGCCATCCGCAAGCTGTTGTTGTTGAAAGTGTTTTAGCATGCGGTCTCGGACGCTATCCCAGAAGTTGTTTGGTACCATTTCATCTATGCCGACATCGCCAATAATGGCAAACTTTTGATCTTGGACGGCAAGGTAAATCAGGACGCCATTTCGCTGTGCGGTTTGCTGCATGCCTAACTGATGAAAAACTTCTATGGCGCGCACAACTGGATCTTTCTGACAAGAAGTTTCTAGGTGTACGCGCAACTCACCACTGGTAGCTTGTTCGGCGGCGGCAATGCTTTGGAGCACCTTTTGTTGTTCAATAGCGTCGAGCATCAGAACTTCACCTTTGGGGCGTCTTCAGCACCTGCTGCCGCTACGAATCCATCTTTTCTCGGGAATTCTTCTGCGTTTAAGAAGAAACGTGCAAAAAAGCCGCGGATATGGGTGTTGTATGCTTTCACAGCTGAATTATAGTTGTCGCGTTCTGTTTTGATACGGTTTTCTGTGCCTTCTAATTGGCTCTGTAACTGACTGAAATTTTCAGTGGATCGAATTTGCGGATACGCTTCGTAAGCCAAATTGATGGCTGTGTTGATTTTGCGCCCCATGAGTTCGAGGTCTTGAGGTGTTTTGGCGCCAACAATTCCGGCGCGTGCTTGGGTGACTTGCGTGAGGATGTCTTTTTCGTTGGCGGCGGCTCCTTTGACGGTTTCCAACAGATTTGGAATAAGATCGGCACGGCGCTGGTAAGCAGATTGTACATTGGCAAATTTTTCATCGAGACCTTCTTGTAGGCCTACGGCTTTATTATACATATTGTAGTAGCCTAGAAAAAGGAACAAGAGTAGGGCGCCTATGGCAGCCAATACGACATAAATTGGTTTCATTTTTACGATATTAATTGTTTGGATTTATCTGTGCAAATTATGTTCCAATTTACAAAAATGACACAATGGCAGTTTCTTTCTCTTTGTTTTTTTTTGATGTTGAAAACTTTTGATTATTAATTCGTCATTTTATTGTTTAATTATTAATCAATATTGTTAATTTTACAGCACCAACCAATCGAACTTTTATTGTTTCACTCTTTAACTGACAGTACCTATGGCTACGCGTCGTTCGATTGTTCATATGGACCTCGACACCTTTTTTGTTTCTTGTGAGCGCTTGCTAGACAGTCGCTTAAATCAAAAACCCATTCTCATTGGCGGCACCAGCGAAAGGGGAGTAGTCGCCTCTTGTAGCTATGAGGCCCGTCGTTTTGGCGTGCGCGCTGGCATGTCCATGAAAATGGCCAAAGAACGCTGCCCAGAAGCTATTTGCATCAAAGGAAACACCCAAACCTACAGCAAGTTCTCTAGAATGGTTACCGACATTGTCAAAGAAGCGGCTCCCGTCTATGAAAAAACATCCATAGACGAATTCTACATTGACTTCACCGGCATGGACCGCTTCTTTGGCATCTGGACCTACGCCTCCGAACTACGCCACCGCATTATCAAAGAAACAGGGCTGCCTATTTCGTTTGGCTTGTCTGAAAACAAAACGGTTTCTAAAGTAGCTACCGGAGAGGCCAAACCCAACAACCAACTCCATATTAACTACGGTGCCGAAAAAGAATTTTTGGCACCGCTTTCCGTTCAGAAAATCCCAATGGTAGGCCCCAAAACCTACCAAACACTTTGCAGTTTGGGCGTTAAAAAAATCGGTACCCTACAGGCGCTGCCACTCGAGCTCGTAGAACAAGCGCTCGGAGAAAACGGCCGGCATATTTGGTCCAAAGCCCAAGGCATAGACCGCAGTCCTGTAGAGCCCTACAACGAACGCAAATCCATTTCCAATGAGCGCACCTTTCATCAAGACACCACCGATATCGCTAAGCTGAGTGGCATCTTAGCCGCTATGGCCGAAAACCTCGCTTTTCAACTCAGGCGTGCCGGAAAACTTGCCGGCACTGTCACCGTTAAGGTCCGCTATGCAGACTTCCAAACCCAGACCCTCCAACAACAAATCCCTTACACATCTGCAGACCACGAACTACTGCCGTTGGTGCAAGAACTTTTTAAGCGGCTTTACCAACGGCGCGTTTTAGTGCGCCTCATCGGTGTGCGCTTTAGCGGGCTGGTAGGTGGCGCACACCAACTTCAGCTCTTTGACCAAGATCTCTCTTATCCTGCACTTTATAAAGCACTCGATCATATCCGAGAGCGCTACGGAGACCGCGCCATCTTGCGGGCCGCAGGCCTAGAAGCGCGCAGCATTGGCCACTACAATCCTTTTGACGGCGAGCCGCCTATTTTACTTGCCAATCGCAGTATCTAAAACCCAAACAAAGGTCAGTAAATGCGCGCGCACTCTTGTTTCAGTTTAGGCTACGGCATCTTAAAGCCCGAAGAACTTGTCGGTTGGGCCTTGCAAAACGGGCATCAGCAACTTTTGCTCACCGACATCAACCACACCGGTTCTGGCTTGGCATTTGTGCGTGCTGCCCAAAACAGCGGCCTCAAGCCCTTGCTGGGTCTAGAGCTGCGCAACGGCTTTGCGCAAATAGCGACCATCATTGCGCGCAACAACACCGGTTTTCAAGAACTCAATGCCTATTTAACGGCACACTTGCTTGGCGCAAAGCCGTTTGTTTTGCCGCTGCCTTTCTTTGAGCACTGTTGGGTTTGGTATCCATTGCAACGACAGCCGCAAACGCTGAGCCCTCATGAATTCATTGCGGTGCAGCCCGGTCAAATTATCCAGTGGCAACGTGGGCAGCGGCTTTTTGAAAGTCATAAATATGTAGCCGACATCCCCATGAGCTTTCGGCATAAGCGCGATCACAACACCCACCGCTTGTTGCGCGCCATTACCAACAACTGTTTGCTCTCCAAGTTGCCGCAACAAGAACAAGCGCCGCCCACCGAAAAATTCCTAACTGCTGCGCAGTGCTCAGGTGCTTTTGCGGCGGCGCCCGAGTTACTCACCAATACCCAAGCTTTACTTGCGCAATGCCATATTCAGTTTGATTTCGGCGAAGCTGCTGCACCCCAACAACCCCAACACCTGTTTGGCTCTAAGGCCGCGGACCAACAGCGCCTCAAAGAACTTTGTGCAGAAGGCCTCAGCTACCGCTACCAAACCATCACCGATGAAATCATTGCACGCATCGAAATGGAGATCGACGTGATTACCGAAAAAGACTATTTATCTTATTTTTTGATTACCCATGACTTCACCTCTTATGCAAGAAGTAAAGGGTATTTTTATGTGGGGCGGGGTAGTGGAGCCAATAGCATTGTGGCGTATCTCTTGCGTATTACCGACGTCGATCCGCTAGAACTCGACCTCTATTTTGAGCGCTTCATCAACCTGTATCGCAAAAACCCACCTGATTTCGACATCGATTTCTCTTGGAAAGACCGCGACGACGTCGTTCGGTATATCTTTGAACGCTATCCGAACACCGCTTGGCTTTGTACTTACAGTACTTTTCAGTACCGCGCTTGCATCCATGAACTGAGTAAAGTTTTTGGGTTGCCAGCAAGTATCAGCAAAACACTCAGTAGAGGAAAAGGAAGTTTAGAAGCGTTTTCTGAATTGGGAGCGCTTGTTTTGCGCTACGCCAAATACATAGAAGGCTTGCCTTCGCACCTGAGTGTACACGCTGGTGGAATAGTCATTAGCCATGCGCCACTCACCGTTTTTTCGGCTTGTTTTTTACCGCCAAAAGGCTATCCCTGCACGCAGTTTTCTATGCTAGAAGCCGAAGATATCGGGCTTTATAAATTCGATGTTTTAAGCCAGCGCGGTTTGGGTAAAATTTCCGAAGCGCTGCAAATCATAGCGCAGGCTTATCCCGAAGAAAAACCCCACGACATCCACGATATCCACTTTCTCAAACAAGACCCTCAAATTGCCGAATTCTTAAGAAAAGGTTGGGCCTTGGGTTGTTTTTATGTAGAGTCGCCCGCCATGCGCATGCTGCTCATTAAACTTCAAGTTGACAACTACCTAGCGCTCGTGGCAGCCAGCTCGATTATTCGTCCGGGCGTGTCTCAATCCGGCATGATGCGCGAGTACATTTTGCGCCACCGAGACCCAGTGCGCCGCAAAGATATCCACCCCTTGCTATTGGCGCTCATGCCAGATACCTATGGTGTCATGGTTTACCAAGAAGATGTCATTAAAGTAGCACACTATTTAGCTGGCCTGAGCTTGGCAGAAGCCGATGTCTTAAGAAGGGGAATGTCCGGAAAATTCAGGTCCAGAACCGAATTTTTACGCGTTCAGGAGCGCTTCATGGCTTCTTGCCTCAAAAGAGGCCATGCGCCCGAATTTGCCAGCAGTATCTGGAAACAAATCGAGAGCTTTGCTGGTTATGCCTTTTCAAAAGGACACTCGGCTTCTTATGCGGTGGAGAGCTACCAAAGCCTATACCTCAAAGCGCACTATCCTTTGGCTTACCTGACTGCTTGCATCAACAACTTCGGCGGCTACTACCGCACCGAAATCTACGTGCACGAAGCCAGACGCTTTGGCGCACAAATAGAAGCGCCTTGCATTAATGAGGGAGCTTACAATTGCGTTTTAAAAGGCCAACGCCTGCTTCTTGGTTTCAATTTGGTGGCGGGCATCGAAGTATTGCTCATTGAAAAAATCGTCGCAGAGCGCACGCAAAATGGCTGCTTTTCCGATCTTGAAAATCTTTTAAAAAGAATCTTTATACCCCTTGAACAACTCAGTATTCTGATTCGAGTAGGGGCGCTGCGCTGTTTCCAGCAGCCCAGAAAAGCGTTGCTTTGGCAGGCGCACTTTTACCAGCACAAACACCGCAAACATACTTCTAAAACCGAACTATTTGAAGTCAAGCAAAAAAAACAACTCCTTCCTGAACTCGAGGAACACCCCTTAGAAATCACTTTTGAACAATTCGAACTTTTAGGCTTTCCGCTCTGCGACCCTTTTTCACTCTTATTGCAGCCGCTTTCGGCCTCATATGTCTTGGTTCAAGATTTCCATCAGTTTATCGGAAAAGAAGTCCTTATATTTGGCTATCTAGTTAGCATCAAGCAGACCAAAACCAGCAAAGGCGACACCATGTGTTTTGGTACCTTTCTAGATCCTTCAGGTGCTTTTATAGACACCGTTCATTTTCCACAAGTTGTAGCGCGTTATCCATTTTATGGCAAAGGAATTTACCGCATTACCGGAAAAATCACCGAAGAATTCTCCTACTTCACATTAGAAGTAAACACCATGGAAAAACTGCCATTTGCCGAAGATGTG
>CAZINO010000013.1:0-37348 GCA_964540625.1 uncultured Lishizhenia sp.
TACAATACCAACGGACAACTGCTCAGTTCTTTTGATGTCACTTCCAATGGCGCTGTGGGTCCAGTTCACAAAGCAAACCCTCAAACCCCTCAGCTCAAAGCACCAGCGCCAGTCAATTCGAATGTGTATCCACCGCGTTTGTCGAACCCTAAAACAAAAGGGCTTCGTTTTGTACCCAACGGATACAATAAAGTTTACAATGATAACGACGAGATCTGGATGGATGGCGAATTTAAGAACGGCCAACTCTACGACGGAAAGGTGTACGATTATGACCAAGATGGCATTTTGCAGAAGGTCCGCATCTTTAAATTAGGGAAGTATCATTCAGATGGCCAACTTTAATCAGTGATATTTACTTAATTTTGTTCCCAAATTAGCACTATGAAAGCATACGTTTTTCCGGGTCAAGGCGCCCAATTTTCTGGAATGGGCAAGGATCTTTTCGAAAATTCTGAACTCGCCCGTAACTTATTTGCACAAGCAAACGACATTCTCGGTTTCGATATACAAAGCATCATGTTTGAGGGAACAGAAGACCAACTCAAACAAACAAACGTGACACAGCCAGCCATCTTTTTACACAGCACTATTTTAGCTGCTTGCTTAGGTGCTTCTTTTAGCCCAGATATGGTTGCTGGCCATTCTTTAGGTGAATTTTCAGCCTTAGTGGCCAACAAAACGCTATCCTTTGAAGATGGTTTGCGTCTGGTTGCCAAAAGAGCAGCTGCCATGCAAAAAGCATGTGAGCTTGCCCCGAGCACAATGGCGGCAATTTTAGGCCTCGAGGACGACGTTGTGGAGCGCATTTGCGCCCAAATTGATGGCGTTGTTGTACCTGCAAATTACAATTGCCCGGGGCAGCTCGTAATTTCAGGTTCTCTTGAGGCAATAGAAACTGCCTGTGCAAAGCTAACCGAAGCCGGTGCAAAACGCGCACTTGTTCTACAGGTAGGTGGTGCTTTTCATTCTCCACTTATGGAGCCTGCCCGCGAAGAACTGGCAGCCGCTATCGAAGCAACGCATTTTGCCACGCCTATTTGTCCAGTTTATCAAAATGTCAATGCGCAAGCCGTTACTGACCCTGCACAAATCAAAGCTAACTTGGTAACACAGTTAACCGGTGCAGTGCGTTGGACGCAAATCATGCAAAACATGTTAGCCGACGGCTGTACAGAGGTCATTGAAGTTGGCCCAGGTAAAGTTTTGCAAGGCTTGTTCAAGAAGGTAGACCGCGAAATCCCAACAGCTAGCGCAGCCATTTAATTTTTTTTGTGGAATTGATCCACTACCACCATCTTCATAGAAAACATATGCTTATGAAAAACTTGATGATGGTGTGGATGCTCTTAACGGCAGTAAACACAGTAGCCCAATCTGGTACCGGTGATGTCGTTGGTACTTTTGTGAATTTTGCAACCCAGACTCCAGTTGTTGGAGCCAAAGCCATCATCCGAGAGAACGGCCGCGTATACCTGGCACTTTCCAATGAAGAAGGGCGTTTTCGGATCGTTGGCGTCCCGGCAGGCACGTATCAAGTTGTGGGTTATTTTCAAAAAGACAGCACCGAGAAAGTGCTTGTTGAAGTTCCTGTCGAAGCCTACGGCAATGCCGGAACAATTTATTTTCAAGGCAAAACCCAAGACACCAAAGCAGTCAGGGTAGGCGGTGGGCGCTACGAACAAGCGCGTATCCGTATTGGCGAAACACCAGTCACGACCCTCACAGCCAAGGAAATCAAAAACCGCCCCGATAAATTCAGTGTGGTAGATATGGTGGCCAATTCCAATTCAGACATCAAGAAAGACGAAGATGGCGGCCTCATGTTTCGGGGTGCACGCAAAGGCGATATGATCTATGTGCTCGATGGCATCAAGTCCAATGAAGTGTTCAATGTGCCAAGTTGTGCCATAGGCCGCGTCACCGTTTACACCGGTGGTTTGCCTGCCAAATATGGCGATACACTCGGCGGAGCTGTTATATTAGAAACCAAAAGTTACTTTGACCTTTACCGCGAGTGGGAAATCAATCAGCCAGAGCCTGGTCAGCAATAAAAGGATACGTAATTTCCCAGAGAAATAAACCCTGAGCAGGCACTGATACAAACGCCTCTGAGCGGTCTTGGGCAGCAATAATGCCGGGCAGTTCAGCGGCGTTGATTTTATCGAGCCCTACCTCTACGAGCGTCCCGACAATGGCCCGAACCATGTTGCGCAAAAACCGATTGGCAGTAATTTCAAAAAAAATGCCATTTGCATCAGCATGCCATTGGGCTGCAAAAACTTCGCAAATATTGGTTTTGACATCTGTATGTGCTTTTGCAAAAGATGAAAAATCCTGAACGCCAAGCAAATGCTGTGCGGCTTCATTCATGGCCGAAAAATTGAGTGCTTGTTGGACATACCAACTCTGGTCTTGAAGAAATGGATTTTTGCGGTGGTGAATAAAGTATCGATAGGTTCTGCGTTGCGCATCAAAGCGCGCATGTGCCTCAGGTGCAACCGCTAACGCATTAAAAAATGCGATATCTGGAGGCGACATTCGATTGAGTTTGAAAACGAGTTGTTTTGGCTCCCAATGACGGGGTAAATCGGTGTGTAAAAAGTAGCGGTGGGCGTGCACGCCTGCATCGGTACGGCCACAACCCACAACCTCAATTCGATGTTTGCCGTGCAAATTACTGAGGGCTGTCTCAATCTCACCTTGGACAGAGCGCGCATTGGGCTGAATTTGCCAGCCATGGTAGTTGTTGCCGTTGTAAGCGAGTTCAATAAAATAACGCGGCATTTATTTTAAATCTTCTGTTTGTAAAATACCAATAGGGGCAAAAAACAAATTGTAGCTAAAAAGCCCATCGATGTCGCTGACGCTGGCCCAAGTTATGTATTGTGCGCTGAGCTGCAAATGGGTGTCGTCGAGTGTGCTGTTGATTTTTGCGCCGAGATTAATGGGTGCTGACCATTCGGTGCCATTGCGTTTACACATGAATAAATCATAGCCCCCCATTCCGGCATGCCCATCTGAAGCAAAAAAGAGGAATTGACCATCTGGTGTTACATAAGGCGTTGTCTCTCTTCCTTCCGTATTGATGCCTTGCGGCAGGGCCTTGACCTCAGCTTGCCAAATTCCATTGATTTTTTTGGCAACGTAAATCTCAGTGGCATATTTTTCGGCATTTCGATCTGAAACAAAATAGAGTTCTTCTACATAAGTGAATTCATCGATCCAAATGGTGTCGGTTTTCGTTGGGGAGCCGTCAAAGTAGCTGGTGTTTAAGCCGGGTATTTCGGTAATGATGCGTTTGTCGTCCCAGGTGCCTGCTTGCTCCGTGCTCAATTCAAAAATATCAGAACTTTGGGTCAGCATTTCTTTGTTTTCGCCCTCTTTGGAAGCGGTCGTATTTAAAGTGCCGAGCGCCATTTTTTGATCGGCTGATACATAAGAGAGCGCATCGAAACCTTCGGTATTAAGGAGTTCATCGTTGGTGTATATGCGCAGCCAAAGTGTGTCTGCAGAATGGTCTCGAGTGGCCTGGTATATATCCTCAAAGAAGCGTTGGTCGTCTGGGTTGAGGTTGGCGCCTTTTGCATCTGGATTTCGGCTTGTAAAGTATAAAGTCATGGCATCTGGGCTCAGGATAGGGCCGTATTCGTCGTATTTCGTGTTGAGTGCACCACCAAGTAGCAGACGTTCGTTGGTTCTGCCTTTTTGTTGTTCTTGAAGCGCATATTGACATTGTTTTTCAAGAAGGCCAAAACCGAGGGCTTGGAAATTTTTATCGGAGTCGAGCATTTTTTTGGCGCGCTCGAGTAGTTGGCTTGCGGGCTGCAATTGGCCCAACGATAAATCGATCTGAATAGCCAAATAAAGGTGGTCTGCATTGACCGCTGAACCCAAAAGCGTCATGGCTTTTTGCATGTGTTCTTGGGCATAAAAATAAGAGCGCAAATCAAATTCGGTGTTAGCCAGCCAATAAAATGCATTTCCGTTGTTGGGGTCAATAGCAACCGCTTGCTTGAGTAACATATACGCATTGCTGCTTTGGCCTTCATTGAACAGCGCGATGGCATTTGAAGTGATGCGTTTGGCTTTGAGCTGCTCTTTTTTTGGTACGTCTTGCGCAAAAGTTAGAAAAGGCAGAAAGAGAAGAAGGGCTAAGGCTTTCATAATTTAGTATATTGTACAAAGTAAACAAAACTATTAAAATCCATAACTTTGAATAAAGAATATATGTCCCTGACCTTGCGTTTTTTTATCTCCATTTTAATTTTACTCTGTCTGCCATCATGTACTTTTGGTCAGCCAAAAGAACAACCAAACGCCCCAGACTACACCAACTGGACCACGCTTACCAAAGGAATGGAATACAGAGAAATCGATGCGCCCGTAAAATCGTTCATCGGCGATTCCAAATTGTCCATTTTGCGCATGGATCCATCCTTGTTTCGTTTCGATCTTTTTGCCGCCACGCAGTACGATTCTGTTGCCAAAGACCTCTATACTTGGGCCGATACCTTTGATCTCTTGGTTGCATTTAATGCCGGTATGTACAATTTGGGCAGGCCCTTACAAAGTAGGGCATATCTGCAGTCGGGCAACCACATCAATAACGGAAAACTCCTTGAAAATTTCAACCTCATGTTGGCATTGGGACCCAAGCCCAATACCAATCGTTCCAATATCGAAGTACTCGATCTAACATGTTCGAATTGGGAACAAGAAAAAAACAACTTTAGTGGCTTTGCGCAAGGCCTGCGCATGATAGACTGCAATGCGAGCCCCATGAATTGGCAGAAAAAGGTACAGTCTTGCAGCATGCTGGTTGCTGCCGAGGACGAAAAAGGTTGGTTCTACCTGATTTTTACCAGATCGCCCTACACGCACAACCAAATGATAGGTTTTCTCAAGCAAATGCCGGGCGGTATCCACGATGCCATCTACTTGGAAGGCGGCCCAGAAACCAGTCTGCTCATCGATGTCAATGGGCACTGCATCGAAAAAGTAGGATCTTGGGTCTCGACCACCTGGGAGCGCAACGATAACGACCATTTTTGGCGTTTGCCCAATATCGTGGGCGTCCGAAAAAATTGATAAGAATCAGTTTTTTTAGGCAATACAACTCATATCTATTGATGTCGATTTGCGTCAATTTTGTAGTGTTCAATAGAACAACACTACTGCGTCTTACTTTTTTGACGACTGTAACATTACAACGACGAGAGGATTCAATCAGAGCATGGGTTTAGTATCAATTTTTTCCTCTCAGCACAGTAGTAAGAAAGGGCTGTCTTGTTAGACGGCCCTTTTTTATGACTCAATATTACTTATCATGTTCATAAAAAGAAGTTATAATAAAGCTACTATATATAAATAGTATTGCTATTATTTTTGCACAAAATACTTTTATGGATTTAGTAGATCGTTTTCAGATTCCGGTTCTAGAAGCTATTGCCCTGCGCAATCCACAGTCCACGCAATTGGGGCAGCGCATCATTGAAGGCAGTATATTTTTAATTGATGAGTTGGGCTTCGAGCAATTTACATTTAAAAAATTGGCACAAGCTGTTGGCACCACTGAGGCTTCTGTTTACAGGTATTTTTCTTGTAAGCAAAAATTATTGCTTTACTTGATCAATTGGTATTGGGGTAGATTAGAATGCAGGCTGCACTTGCAGACGCAAGGTGGAAGTTCAAAAGAGCGCTTGTTGCGCGCACTCGAGTTGGTTTTGGTTCCTCAGCAATCTTCCTTGTCTTTTGCCAGCGAGAAACGACTTCAGCGCATTGTTATTCACGAAGCATCCAAGGTTTTTCTCACCAAAGCAGTAGATACCGATCACCAAACGGGTTATCACCGCATATATACTGAAATTGTCCAGTATATTTCCGAATTGGTATGCGCGTATCAGCCCAATTGTAAATATCCCGAAATGTTAGTGACTACCTTACTCGAAGGAAGTTTATTACAACGCTTTTTTGGCCAGCACCTGCCAGAGGTTACGAATGCCTCCGAACAAGAAGATGCTGTAGCTGTTTTTTACACACAATTAATATTTAGTTACCTCGACCATGAATAACGACGTTACCAAACCCTACGAACGCTTTTGGGCTTTACTCAAACCAGACAGCAAAGACATCTCCGATATCTATTTATTTGCCATCATCGGCGGTTTGCTGAGTTTGGGTTTGCCTCTGGGTATTCAGGCTATTATCAACTTTATTCAGGCAGGAAAGGTCAGTACCTCCTGGTTTATGTTGGTTGGTTTGGTAGTCGCTGCCATTGGCTTCACAGGTTTTATGAATATTGCTCAGCTGCGCATTACCGAAAACTTACAGCAGCGAATTTTCACGCGCTCAGCCCTGGAGTTTGCCACAAGAATTCCCAAAATCCAACTCAGAGAGTTGTTGCTGCGCTACGCACCAGAATGGACCAATCGCTTTTTCGATACATTGACGATTCAAAAAGGCATCTCTAAATTGCTCATCGACTTTACAGCTGCCACTTTACAAATTCTATTCGGCCTGATTTTACTCTCTTTCTATCATCCCTTCTTTATCATCTTTGGCTTTGCCTTGCTGCTTTTATTGGCTTTGATTTTCAGAATGACGGCCACCAAAGGGTTTGTGACGAGCCTCGACGAGTCCAAATATAAGTACAAGGTGGCCAATTGGCTCGAGGAAATTGCGCGCAACCGTCTGACATTTAAACATTTAGGTGCTAAAGGAATCTTGCTTCAACGCACTGATCACTACCTTGAAGGTTACCTCAAGTCCCGCGATGCCCATTTCAAAGTATTGGTCCAACAGTACAAATACCTGATTGGCTTTAAGGTACTCATTGCACTGGCTTTGCTGATCATCGGCGGTTTACTGGTACTCAATCAGCAAATGAATATTGGGCAGTTTGTAGCGGCTGAAATCATCATTGTACTTGTCCTCAACTCAGTTGAAAAATTAATCGTCAGCCTCGAAATGGTCTACGACGTCCTGACGGCAATAGAAAAAATAGGTGAGATTACAGATTTGCCACTCGATGCACAAGAGGGGCTACAACTACCAAATTTAGATGCGTATACCATTGAGTTCAAGCAGTTAGATTACCAAACCAATTGGAGCCGAACGCCTTTACTCGCTCAAATGAGTTGTCGATTTGAGGCGGGTAAACGCTATCATATTCAAGACCTCGAAGGCAATCAGGCCCAAGGGCTATTTCTAATGATTTCGGCAATGGCCCTGCCCAATAGTGGTCAGGTTTTAATCGAAGGCATCCCGACAACAAACTTGCACCCCGAAAAACTGCGCAAGCGTGTAGCGAGCCTTTCCCAACACGATCAACTCATTTATGGCAGCGTAATCGATAATATTCAAATGGGACGGAATTTCACAACTGAGCAAATCATTGAATTGGCAGAGGCGGTGGGCTTGGCATCTTTGGTTTTGGCCCTGACAGATTCTTATCAAACCGTTCTTAATCCTGAAGCAAGTACACTAGATCGCAAGCTTAAAACACTCATTTTATTGTGCAGAGCATTAATAGATCGGCCGGCAGTTTTACTTTGGGATGTTCAAATGCATTACCTACCACAAGTGCAGCTACAGCATGTTTTGACCTACTGTGACCAACATTTTAAAGGCACCTTATTACTTGCGAGTGTGCAAGATCATTCTTTGGAGCTCAACCATGAAAAATTGATTTTATGTTAAATATTTCTCCTCAAAACCGCAATATCATCGATACTGAGGGCTTGCATGCCATGCAAATTCTCAATAAAGCACCACGTAAATTATTGCGTAATTTCATTTACGCCTTGCTCATTTTTGGCTTGATTCTTTTGTTTCTGCCTTGGACGCAAAATATCCGCTCCAATGGTCAGGTCCTTACCTTGCGCCCTGAGCAGCGCCCACAAACAATCAATGCCTTGATTGGCGGGCGCATAGAAAAGTGGTTTGTCAAAGAAGGGGACCTCGTCAAAAAAGGCGACACCATCATGTTTATTTCTGAGATTAAAGACGGTTATTTTGATCCGAATTTGGTTGGTCGGAGTGAGCAGCAGCTCAAGAGCAAAGAACGCAGCGTGGTTTCTTACGGAGATAAGGTTCAGTCTTTAGACAGACGCATAGATGCGCTCATCGAAACCGGAAAACTAAAGGTAAAGCAAGCCAAAATCAAGGCCCAACAGGCCCAGCTCAAACTCAAGGCCGACAGCATCGAAAACCAAGCGGCTATGCTCAATTACCAGATTGCCAAAGATCAGTACGACCGTTTTGAAAAACTTTACAAAGAAGATTTGAAATCAAAAACCGAGGTTGAGACCCGCAAAGTCGCGATGCAACGCGCACAGGCGTCTATGATCAGTGCCCAACAGAAGTTTTTACAAAGTCGCAACGACATCATCGATGCTAAAGTAGAACTCAATGCCACTGAAACCAAGTTCCAGGACGAAATCTCAAAGGCGGAGTCCGAAAAATTTACAGCACTTTCCAGTATGTACGAAGCGGAAATCGATGTCAGTAAGATGCAAACGCAAGTTGCTAATTATTCGATACGAAATGGCATGTATTTTATTTTAGCGCCCCAAGATGGTCGTATCACCAAGACGCTTTCTAGTGGTATTGGTGAAACCATCAAGCAAGGAGAAGCCATTGCTACCATTATGCCAACCAATTATGATTTAGCGGTGGAAATGTTTGTAAGGCCAATGGATTTACCGCTTTTGCAAGTAGGACAGCATGTGCGCATTCAATTCGATGGTTGGCCAGCAATTGTTTTTTCTGGCTGGCCCAATACAAGCTACGGCACCTATGGTGGAACTGTATTTGCCATTGACCAGTTTGCCAATGAAAACGGTGAATTTAGGGTACTCGTGGCACCTGATACCGCAGAACACAAATGGCCAGAAGCATTGCGCGTTGGTGGTGGCGCCTATTCGATGCTCTTACTCAACGATGTGCCTATTTGGTATGAACTCTGGCGAAACGTAAACGGCTTCCCGCCTGATTACTATAAAGCACCGGTTCAAAAGTCTAAAAGTAAAAAGACGTCTGATGAGAAAAAATAGTCTTGCCGTTTTATTGTTAGTACTCAGCGCAAGTTGGGCGTGGTCACAAACGGTTGTCTTAAGGCCAGAGACCTTTATGCTACAAGTTTTACAAGGGCATCCTTTGGCGCAACAAGCGAAGCTCATTCCAGATTTTGCACAAACCTATGTATTGAAGGCCCGCGGTGGATTTGATCCCAAACTCAGTTACGACCTCTCGCAGAAGTACTACGGAGATAAAATGTACTTCAGTTTGTCTGATGCACAGTTCAAGGTACCAACTTGGTTTGGCCTTACCTTGCAAACAGGTTTGGAACAAAACCGGGGTGTTTATCTTGACCCTCAAGGGCTTACGCCACAAAATGGCTTATGGTACGGCGGTATTAGTGCCAATTTAGGCAATGGCTTACTCATCGACGAGCGTCGTGCCGAATTGCAAAAAGCAAAAGTCTATTTACAAAGCAGTCAATTAGAGCAACGTTTAGCGCTCAATGAACTGATGTTAGAGGCAGGCTATGCTTATTGGGATTGGTACATGCAATACCATGCCGGTAGCATACTCAAAGAAGCGTTGGATATCGGTGCAGTCCGTTTGGCTGCCATGCGCCGAATGGCTGAACTCGGAGACCGCCCTTACATTGACACCGTTGAGGCAGCAATTCAATATCAGAATAGAGCGGCAGCATTGGCAGAACAAAATGCCAAATTAGCGGCAGCAGCTGCCTTTTTAGACCGCTATCTTTGGCAGCCCGACGGAACGCCACTCGAGCTAAGTCCAGATGCACAACCACTACCAACTGATTCTTTGGCCCTACAAGCCATTAAACTACTATACACAGGTCCGGTTGATTCATTGGTCAATCAACATCCTTATCTAGGCGTCATTTCCTACAAACTGGAGGTATTAGCCGTTGAGAAGCGC
The DNA here is from genome assembly GCA_964540625.1 of uncultured Lishizhenia sp. Lineage (GTDB taxonomy): Bacteria > Bacteroidota > Bacteroidia > Flavobacteriales_D > Crocinitomicaceae > UBA952. Next base: position 9,958 of record CAZINO010000013.1, read on the forward strand.
TACAATCGAGAGCAATTGAAACCACAAATTGAGCTGAAATACAATTTGTTGAATGAACCAATCCAATACAATCCGTTGGCTCAGTTTTCCATTAACGACTACAAATGGGGTGTTTCTGCCCAAATGCCCTTGTTTCTAAGAAAAGAGCGTGCCGCACTGCAGCAAACCCAATTACAAATCGAACAAACGCAATTGCAAAGGCAAGACCGTAGTGCAGAACTTTATGCAAAAATGATGGCCGCAAGGGCAGAGTACCTCAATGCGCTGCAACAACTAGAGGTATTCAAAACCAACGCACTTAGCACCAAAATGTTATTGGCGGCCGAACTGAATTTATTCGAAACCGGTGAAAGCTCGCTATTTATGGTCAATACCAGAGAAAGTGCTGCCTTTCAAGCAGCACTCAAAGTTGTAGAGTACCAAGCGAAATGCGAGCAACTCTGGCTTAAGTGGGAGTTTTTACAGGCTAACTTAGTGAGATAACCGCATAATATAGCGGCATTCCTAAAGCGATATTGAAAGGAAAAGTCAAACCTAAAGCCATAGGAATATACAGGCCTGGATCTGCATTTGGTGCTGCCAAACGCATCGCTGCCGGAACAGCTATGTAAGATGCACTTGCACCCAAAACCGCAAACACAAATCGATTGGCCACGTCAGCTGTCACGAACTGAGAGAGCCAAGCCACAACAATGCCATTAAGCGCTGGAATCAATAAGGCAAAAAGAGCCATTGTCCACCCATGGGTCTTGAAAGATTTGATCCTGCGGGCGGTGGTCATGCCCATTTCAAGTAGAAAGAGTGCTAAAAATCCTTTGAAAATATCGGTCGTAAAGGGTGCAATATCTGCGGCCTGCTTGCTATCCGAGAGCAAGCCAATGACCAGGCTACCCATGATCATCAGTACGCTTCCGTTAGCCAACGAATGGCGCAGTAACTCACTCAAGGAAAAGCGCGTTTCATGGCTATCGTAAATGCGCAAAAGTAGTACGCCAACAATGATCGCAGGAGCTTCCATAAAAGCCATAACGGCTACCATATGACCATTGAATTTCAAGTTGTGCAATTCCAAAAAGGACAACGCTGCAACAAATGTAACGGCACTAACCGAACCATAAGCAGCTGCAATGGCAGCTGCGTTTGAAATCCCGACGCGTTTTCGAATTAAGTAAAAGGTATAAATTGGGATCAGTGCAGCTATAGTAACCCCAAAGCACAAAGACCAGATAATTTCAGCGTTGAATGGACTGTGCTGAAGTTCTTGTCCACCCCTGAATCCGATGGAGAAAAGCAAGTACAGAGAAATAAACTTAAACGAAGACTCAGGAATTTCAAGGTCACTTTTAATAAGCACTGCAAAAATGCCAAGTAAGAAAAATAAGATGGTCGGATTACTGAGGTCGTGTGATAAAAATTGAAGATTCATATGGACGATTACGGGTTACAAAATGGGCAAAATTCAGGATCAATACAATGCAGATCTTGGCGCGTCTCAATGCGTTCAAAAGCACAATGGACACAGCTATATTTAAGAGATTGGTAGGTGTTACTTGCCTGCTGACACTGGCAACACGGCAGTTTTCCAAGGTAATCAGTGATCCAAAAGTCAGGTGCCTCACATTTCGGGCAAAGACTCTGACTGCGCGCAATCAGATTTTGAGCGGCAGCAACAATTTGTGCTTGACGTTTTGGGTTGAGGTGCGCGCGCAAATCCGTCTCAAGGATCCAATCGGGGTAGCGTTGAAGAAAATCGTTTAAAACTGAATGCGCCGTGATGCCTTTTTCAATGATTTTGTTGGTGTTCGCATCTTTGAGCTGCAGTCCTTGCGCACCGAAATCAATTTGAATAAGAAAGTGGCTCAAGCGATCTGCATCTTCATGATGGAGTTGATCGTGACAAACGTCAAGACTGCTGCTTTGTCCATAAATTTCAATGTTTCTTTCAAGATCGATATATACAAGCCACTCTTCATTCATATTTAAAAAAGGAAGTTGCGGATGCGGTCCGAAAGAACCTTCACTTGCCAAGCCTTGCAGCACACCCCGCTTTTTCATTCCAGCTAAACATTTCTCCTTGACAGTCGTTTTTGGGCCTTCTTGGCGTGGTATCTGACCGCAAAAGGTGCCAAATAAATCAGTATCAAAGGTAGGGTCCACGAAAAGCTGGGTGCCTAACCGTTGGAAAAGAGGCTCCAGGAGTTTGTCTTTATGATGCTTGCTGCTGATCAATAATCGAGATGGAAACATGACTATTTATGTGCAAAACAGTATGTGGGTCTAATTGACTAAGTTGGGTGATGAGGTCTTTTTTCAATAATTGCAGTTCAACCAATCTGCCTTCTGCCTCCAGATCCGGGGTTCCAAACATTTCTTTGTGTCTGAGTGTTTTTTTGCTGTGGTAGGCAATTTTTTGTTGAATAAGGTTCCCCAAGACTTCCAAAGCTTCTTGTGGATGATACGAACTTTTAATTAATTCAATTTCTTGTCGCATTTGAAAGAATTTTTTGCAAATTTGGCACATTATTTGCATAAATAAATATATAATAAAGAAATAACAAGCATAAACATATATTATGAACTATACCCTTAACCAACTGCGCATCTTCCTTAAAATTGTTCAAAAAGAGAGTATCACAAGAGCAGCGGAAGCCTTGTTTTTAACCCAACCAGCCGTATCTATTCAATTAAAGAATTTTCAAGACCAATTTGACATACCGTTGACCGAAATCGTTAATAAGAAACTTTATGTCACGGATTTTGGAAGAGAGGTGGCGGCAGCCGCAGAAAAAATTCTAGAAGAAGTTTATGCCATCAATTATAAAACCGCCCAATACAAGGGGCAGCTCAGTGGCAGATTACGCATCAGTGTGGTTTCTACTGGTAAATATATTATTCCTTATTTACTGGCTGACTTTATGAAAGCGCATCCGGGTGTTGAATTGGTACTGGATGTTTCCAACCGCGCCAACGTCACCTTGAATTTAGAGCGAAATGAAACAGACTTTTCATTGGTTTCTGTATTGCCTGAACGCTTGAATTTGGAGGAAATCACTTGTATGAAAAATCAACTTTTTCTGGTTGGAAAGGAGCAACTTATGCTCGACATTAAAAAGGATTGGCGCCAAGCACTAGAAGAGGTTACTTGGGTGAAAAGAGAAACAGGTTCAGCCACGCGCAAGGCGCAAGATGAATACCTTCACAACCATGAAATCCAAGTACGCAGACATATCGAACTCACCTCAAACGAAGCGGTTAAGCAAGCTTTAATTGCTGGGCTTGGTTATTCGATTATGCCCTTGATTGGCATTCGCAATGAGCTCAAACTTGGTCAACTAACCATTACTGAACTCCCAGATTTACCGCTTGAATCACAATGGCGTATGGTATGGCCAAAAGGCAAGAAGCACAGTGGGGTCGCAGAAGCGTTCAAACAGTATTTAACGGCAAATATGCAGCAAATTGTGGCTCAGAATTTTGGCTTCATCGATGGCCTTTCTGCTGTTCCAAAATCCATGAAGTAACCCAAATACCTATTTGTGGATCAATGGTTTGCTCAAGGGTGGCGTATTCACTCATGTTGCAATCTTTGCATTGTTGAAACAAATGATTTGCGCCTTCGAGAATCTTAAATGTACTTTTATCTAAAGAGGCCTTACTCATGGCTTTTTTGAATCCTTCTTGATTTTTATCTGCAGGTACTTGTACATCTTTGTTTCCATTGATGATCAAGAAAGGAAGACTTAATTGTTCGAGATAATGCTTGCTTTCAAACGCCAAGAATTGACGCGCCCAGTCGTTATTGAAAAAGGCCGTCATTTGTGCTTGAACATCCGCTTTTGAGGCGCCATCTATTAATTTTTTGGGAAGGCTGTCCCAAACTTGACCAAGCCAGTTCGCATACATTTTAGTAAAATCATCTGGCTTGCATGTTAAAGCAATTTCAGCGCCTTTTTGATACAATTTTTGATTCCAAGTACTTTCCTCTTTTGAAAAACCACTGGCTGCAGGAATTAAGTATTGTTGGTCAATGAGTACTTGTGCGCCATTCGTTCCTACAGATGCAGCCTCGATAATACCGTCAATAGCGTTGGTCTGAACAGCTGCCCTCAAAGCCGTCATGCCGCCTTCAGAGTGACCGTAGATGTAAATTTTGGCCGCCGGATACACCTTATGAAAATATTGAATCAATTGAACCAAATCTGAGGCAAAGTCTTCTTGGGTGGCGGATTCAAATTTACCTGTGCTTTTTCCTATGCCTCTGTCGTCATAGCGGAAGCTGGCAATGCCATTTCTGCCGAGCTGATCGGCCAAGACCCAAAAAGGGCGGTGACCTAAGATTTCACAATCGCGGTCCTGAGCACCAGAACCAGAAACCATAATGACTAATGGAAAAGCACTTTCTTTCGCTGTTTGGGGCAGTATGAAAGTACCAGCTAAGGTTATTTTTTTGGCTGTTTTGATGGCTAGTTCGCTGCTCGAGTAAGGAAACGGTGCTTTTGGGTCTTGTATTTTTCCTTTGGCCTCTTTGGCCACCTGAACCGTTTTGTAAAATACGGCCGGCCAAGCAAGTCCGGACTGTTTCATGGTGCCGACCAAAGAATCGCCTTGGAGTTTAGCGCTGTAAGATAGGCCAATCGTTTTCCAGTTAAAACTGAGGCTATCTGAGAACAACACGTAGTCTTCCATGGTTTGAGGCTTGAGCTTCGGTTGGTCTGGAATAGAGACTACAATTGATCCGTCTCGGCCAATACCTTCAATTTGAAGATCCATTAAAAGCGATTTTCCAGCTACCTGAAAATTACTATGCCAAGTTCCTTGTATTTGCGCTTGAACGGTGTATTTGGATAAGAATAGAAAAGTAAAGAGAAAGTGATTTAAAAGCTTCATTTTCGGGGATTGGTAAATCTTACTCTAAAATAATTCTTTCGATTTGAAATGAATTCAAATCATCAATTTTTATCAAATTCTGGAAATAAAGACAGAATCCCTTCTTCAGAAGCAGCGCAAATACCTCTTTCGGTAATCAATCCACTCACAAGTCTTGCAGGTGTGACATCAAAACCATAGTTCGCAGCAGGCGTTGTTTCTGGGCAAATCAAGACAGGCTCAATTTTCCCCGCTGCCGATTTGCCAATGACATACTTGACCTCATTTTGATCGCGTTCCTCTATCGGAATTTCGGTTAGGCCGTCTTTAATGGTCATGTCAAGGGTAGTGGAGGGCAGCGCCACATAAAAGGGGATATTGTTGTCTTTGGCTGCCAACGCTTTAAGATAAGTGCCTATTTTGTTGGCGACATCGCCATTGCGTGTGGTACGATCGGTTCCAACAATAACGATATCCACCATTTGGTGTTGCATGAGATGCCCACCGGTGTTGTCCACGATGAGTGTGTGGTCAACGCCATGACGCGTGAGTTCGTAGGCGGTGAGGTTGGCTCCTTGGTTGCGCGGACGTGTTTCATCTACCCAAACATGTACTTTGATGCCTTTTTGAACGGCTTGATAAATAGGTGAGGTTATGGTTCCCCACTGAATGCAACCTAACATGCCGGCGTTGCAATGTGTTAAAATATGAACGGGCTCCCCGTTTTTTTGGGCAGCAATGGCTTCGATCAATGGCAAGCCATGCACGCCGATGAGGCGGCAGGTTTCGATGTCGGCCTCGACAATTTGCTCGGCTTCTTGCCATGCAGCCTCTAAAAAGTCAGTGGCGTTGTCCAAGGCAGCACGCATGCGGTCGAGGGCCCAAAAAAGATTGACCGCAGTGGGTCTGGAGGCGCGCAAGGTACTGAAAGCTTCATCTAAGAATGAGCCGTCGTGCCCGTGGTTGATCATTTCTCTGACCGCCAAAAAAATGCCGTAAGCAGCAGTTGCTCCAATGAGTGGCGCTCCACGCACTGTCATGTTGCGGATGGCTAAATCTGCATCTTTATATGTTTTTAAAGTGACTACAACGAATTCATGTGGAAGTAAACGCTGATCGATAACTTCTACATCTTTTTGTGGCGTAGTCCAGATGGTGCGAAAGGTTGATGACATATGTTTGCAATAAAAAAGCCCGCTAAAAACGGGCTTTCTGAATTTATTTAAAGGCCGAAAGCCGTTTTGACTTGATCTACGTAATCGAGTTTTTCCCAAGTAAATAATTCAACTTCTCGACTTACTTTGGTGCCGTCTGGCGCAGTAAATTGTTTGGTAACAACCTCATTTTTACGACCCATATGGCCATAGGCGGCGGTTTCTTGGTAAATCGGATTGCGCAACTTAAGGCGTTGTTCGATAAAATACGGACGCATGTCGAAAATTTGACCAATTTTTTGGGCGATGGCGCCGTCGGTGAGGTCAACTTTGGCAGTGCCGTAGGTATTTACATAAAGTCCACAAGGTTCTGCAACCCCAATGGCGTAAGAAACCTGTACCAATACTTCGTCGCAGAGGCCTGCGGCCACCATGTTTTTGGCAATGTGGCGTGTAGCATAAGCCGCTGAGCGGTCAACTTTTGAAGGATCTTTGCCAGAAAAAGCACCACCACCATGAGCGCCTTTGCCCCCATAGGTATCTACGATGATTTTGCGACCAGTAAGGCCGGTGTCTCCGTGCGGGCCACCAATTACAAATTTACCTGTAGGGTTGATATGATAAGTGATGCTGTCGTTGAACAAAGCTTGGATAGCTGGGCTCAGTTTGGCCTTTACTCTTGGAATGACAATCTCGATGATGTCTTTCTTGATTTTGGCTAGCATTTCAGCTTCGGGCGCAAAGTCGTCGTGCTGGGTAGATACGACAATGGTATCGATGCGCTGCGGCATGTTATCGTCTGAGTACTCAATGGTCACCTGAGACTTTGCATCTGGTCTTAGGTAAGGAATCAAGGCTGCTTCATTGTTGCGAATGGCAGACATTTCTTCTAAGATTTTGTGGGCGAGGTCTAGGGCCAAGGGCATGTAGTTAGCCGTTTCTTTGGTTGCATAACCAAACATCATACCTTGGTCACCTGCACCTTGGTCTTCTGGATTGGTGCGCTCCACGCCTTGATTGATATCAGAAGATTGTTCGTGAATTGCAGATAAAATACCACAAGAATTGGCATCAAACATGTATTCTGATTTGGTGTAGCCAATTTGACGGATGGTCTCGCGGGCAATTTTTTGAACGTCGAGGTAGACAGTAGACTTCACTTCGCCGGCCAATACAACCTGCCCTGTAGTAACGAGTGTTTCGCACGCTACTTTTGAGCTGGGGTCAAATGCCATGAAGTTGTCAATCAGTGCATCGGAGATTTGATCTGATACTTTATCTGGGTGTCCTTCTGAAACGGACTCGGAGGTAAACAAATATGCCATTGAATAAATTGATTAGGGTGCAAAGTTACAAAATAAATTTGCTTTGTTCATGCGCTTTTCTACGGAGCAAAGCATTTGGTCGATAGCGGTCTTCGCCATACTCAGCGAATAGTTTTTCGAGGCGTTCGAGTACCCAACTTGCGCCAAGTTCATCGGCCCAAGCCAATAAACCTTTCGGGTAATTGACACCTTTGGTCATGGCTAAATCAATAGCTTCCGGACTGCCTACCTGCATCAGGACTGCATCGGCTGCTTCATTGATGAGCATCACGAGAATCCGTTCTAAAATTTGTTGGCCAAGTTCAGTATTGGTGTTGGGTTCTGGCTGCACACTCCCTTCGGCATAATTATAAAAACCTCTTCCGGATTTTCTACCGAGAAAGCCAGCCTCCATGTGTCTTTTTTGCGTAAAAGAGGGTTTGAAGCGCGGGTCAAAATAAAATGCCGCAAAAACGGTTTCTGTGACGGTATAATTGATGTCGTTACCGATGTAATCCATCAGTGTAAAGGGCCCCATTTTAAAGCCGCCCAGATGGGTCATGGCCCAGTCAATGGTTGCAAAATCGGCAATTCCCTCTTCGTAAATACGCAACGCTTCGCCGTAAAATGGCCGCGCCACTCGATTGACAATAAACCCGGGGGTGTCTTTGCAAACGACTACTGTCTTGTGCCATGCGCTAATAAGCGCCTCAATATGGGCAGTACATGTTGCTGAGGTCGCAACGCCTGGAATGACCTCAACCAAGGGCATAAGCGTAGCCGGATTAAAGAAATGAATTCCTAAAAAACGACTGGCATCTTTTAAACAAGCGCCAATTGAGGCAATCGATAACGACGACGTATTACTAGCCAGTATGCACGTCTGAGAAACAGCTTGCTCGAGTTGCGCAAAAACTTGGTGTTTTACCGCGAGGTTTTCTACAATGGCTTCAATCACGAGGTGTGCCTCACTGTGGTCACTTAGCTGGGTGGAATACGTGAGGTTTTGTCTGATTATTGTGGCATTCTCAGCAGTGATTTTAGCTTTTTGAACCAGTTTCTCTAGACCAGCATTGATTTGTTGTTCAGCTCTTTGAAGCTGATCTGGATTGGTGTCAGTCAAGACCACACGATGCCCTGCTTGAGCAGCAACTTGCGCAATACCTGCACCCATGGTGCCTGCGCCAACAACGCCAATGATTTGTTTCATATTAGTTTCCTTTGAATTCGGGTTTTCTTTTCTCTAAAAATGCGGCAACACCCTCCTTGAAGTCATGGGTTTGACCTGCCTGTGTTTGCAATTGCTCTTCTAGCGCAAGTTGATGTTCAAGGGTGTTGCAAAGCGCCGCATTGACCGCTTTTTTAGTAAGACCAAATCCTGTTGTTGGCATTTGGGCGAGTTGCGCCGAGAGCTGATCCACATAATGCTCAAATGCATCGTCGGCAATTGCTTTGTAAATCATGTTCATTTTTTCTGCATCTGCAGCGCTTACTTTTTCGGCCGTGAGCATAAGTGCCATTGCTTTTTGCACGCCAACAAGGCGCGGCAACATAAATGTACCTCCTGAGTCTGGAATGAGACCAATTTTAGAAAAGGCTTGAATGAAAGAAGCACTTTCTTTGGCAACGACGATATCGCAGGCCAAGGCAATGTTGGCTCCGGCTCCGGCCGCAACGCCGTTCACCGCTGCAATGACTGGTTTTTCTAATTGACGCAATTTGAGTATAATCGGGTTGTAGTGTTCGGCAACGATTTGTTGCAGCGCAGGGCCATTCGGATCGGTTGCCTCGGCCAAATCCTGGCCAGCACAAAAGGCTTTGCCTTCACCGGTAAGCACAACAACTCTAATTGTTGCATCGGTTGCGCAGCGGTCGAGTTCGGCCTGCAGTTGCAGTGCCATAGTGCGGTTGAACGAATTGAATACATCGGGTCTGTTGAGCGATAAGGTCAGGATCCCATTTTCAAATTGAGAACGAATTTCTTGCATGGCTTAAGATTGATAACGATTGAGCAGCGCTTGGCCGCGTTCTTTTAAGGTGAGGCGTAAACTTTTGGGTTCCAACACTTCTAGTTCGCCAGCATAACCCAATAAGTTTCGGATGAATTCTTCGGTTACGAGAATCTGGAGTTCAAAAAGACTGTAGTTCGCGTTTTTTTCTAGGCAAAGTTGAGACGAATGAAAGGGTTGCGTCTCGATATAGCGTGCGGCAACGGGTTCTGCTTTTATCACAATGCGCAATGGTTCGCCTTTAAAAGTGGTAATACCAACTGCGTTTCTAAAATAATTCTTTGCATTGAAATCGCTGGGAATTTGAGCCGTTTCGTCTAAAATCTGTAGCTCAGACATGCGGTCGAGTGCAAAAGTCACGATATCTTGCTTCTGCGTATCGTAAGAAATCAGGTACCAACGGTTGCGGTATTCTTTGAGAAATAGTGGGCTAACTTTGCGAGGTTTGGCCTGTTGCTGCTGAAAACTTGTATACAAAAACCAAACGCGTTTCTTGGCCTGAATACCTTCGAGAAGTGTCGGTAGGTACTCATTGCCCCCCGTTGAAACAGCCGCTTCGAATTGAATGTAATCAGCGAGTTCTTGGGCCTGATCGCCAACGGCAACGCGGTCTACAATTTTATCGATGGCCAGTCCAAATTGTTGGAAAAAAGGAACTTCCCGAAATTGCTGCAATGTAGAAACTGCAAAGCGAATAGAGGAGAGTTCATCTTCGGATAAAGGGACATCATTGATGCTGAAGTCAGGATCTTCATAGCAATAGCCTCCATGTTTTTTACTGTAGCGTATAGGAGCGTCGTGCTCCATTTTCATGGTAAAAAGGTCCTTTTCAATGGTAGATGCGCAAATGTGTGCACCATCCTCAGAGCCAAAAAGTGCCTCTTCGCAAGCACTGCGGAGCGCTTCTTTGGATGGATAAGGCTTGTATTTGTTGCGCAACATCCGGTCGATGATGCGATAGCGAATCAGGGCATTTTTAATATGCGGCATTAGTGCTGGTCAACTTTTTGCTTGTAGCCAAAGAGTTCAAAAAATTTAATCGCTTTGACCACTTCGTACGGAACGTCGTCTTCCCAACTTTGAACATTGGCTTTGATTTTGCTGAGCACATCGTCAGAGAGAATGTGTAATAGGCCTGTATCGTATTCTTTGAGCGATGTGATTTTATCGTTGGCTTGCATGTAATTGAGTAGGCCCATCATGTTTTCTGGTAATTTGATATTGCCCAAATGATACAAGCTTCCATCTTCTACATTCAGTGCTGGGTATACGTACAATTTAACGTTGTGACCAAAACCACGCCCAAATGCTTCTAATAAACCGCCAGGCAGGTTGTCGTAGTATTTTTCGTCAAAAATGATGTGCAAGTTGTAGATACCCATAATGACACCCACGAGGTTGCCGCGGGCAATTGAAGACAAATACTCAAGCATTTTGTAATGTTTGAGGTAGTTAGAAACCATGACGGTATAGCCCAATGAACCCAATAGTTCGGCTCTGTCTAGGAAATCTTTGTCCGAAATTTTACCATCGGCGGTGAGGTCTTTAAGTGTGAGTTCAAATACCACCTCGAGTTGTTCAGGTTTAACGCGTTTCTCTTTGGCAAAAGCTGCGCGTGCGCGCTCAATCATGTCGATATGTACTTTGGTAACGGGTCTAAAGCGTCCGCGCATCAGCAAGATGTTCTTCTTGTACAGTGCTGTAGATGGCTGTAAGACGTTCTTGGCTAAATCGAACATGGTGGCATTGGTGATGCCCCTTCGTACTAAATTGAGTGCGATGATCCGGTTGTCTGTATCTTCGAAATCAGGTCCTGAAATACGCAACATATCGATTTCCATTCGATCTGGTGGCAAGCGGTGCACAATACCATCTATGAAATCATTGATGTTTCCGGACTGAAAATAACAGGCATAGATGAGATTGACGCCTAAAATACCAAGTGCTTCTTGTTGCGCTTTGTGGCTGTTGTCGTGCATTTTGATGTGCAAAATGACGTCGTTGGGTTTTCTATTTAGCCCCAGTTGAAAACGGATCCCAACCCAACCTTGACCTTGATTGGTTTTGTGGTAGTTGAGCGATTCTACGGTGTTGCAAAAGGCAAAAAATCGGGCATCGCGGTTCTTAACGGGAAGGATATCCTGAAGGTGTTTGAATTCGGTCTGGAGCATGGTCAGCAGGCGCTCTTCGCAGACATACCTTACGGTTTCACCATACATGGAGTCCGAGACCTTCATGTCGTAGGCCGATTGCGTGTAAGCGATGGTGCCGGAGCTACCACCTGCTTTGAAGAAATTGGCGGCCACTTCTTGGCCGGCACCTATTTCTGCAAAACAACCATAAATATCTTGGGTAAGATTTATTTTTAATGCTTTATCTTCTGTTGTTAAACGACTTGCGCTCATGGTTAGTGTGGATCTTTGAAAGCGGGGTTTGAAATAAAAGAGTAGTCAGTAAGCGTAAGTAAGAACTTTTTAAGATAAATTTTTTCTTGCGCATTGAGTTGAACGCCTCCTTGGTTGGCAAATTCAATGAGTGGATCAATAGTCGGAGAGAGGTGAACACCGCTTGAGTAGTGTTCAATGACTTCGTCAAGCGTTTGAAAACGACCGTCGTGCATGTAGGGGGCACTCAAGGCAATGTTGCGTAGGGTTGGCACTTTGAATTTACCGTTGTCTTCAGGATTCCCTGTAACACCGCCACGGCCTAGGTCCGTGAAATTGGCATCAAGTCCGTTATTGCTGTATTTTTTAACACGCATAAGTGGGCCATTGTGGCAATGAAAGCAGTCGGCTCCATTGAGACTTTTGAAGAGATCATAACCAGCCCACTCTTCCACATCTACCGTTTGTAGGATGGTTTGTTCTTGGGAAGAGAGTGCCATACCATTCTCGTACTTGTACATGACGTCAAACTTAGATTGTGCAGAAATCATGGTTCGAATGAACTGCGCTATGGCTTTGGCTACTTTAGTGGAGTCAATACCCGGCTCACCGAAGGCCCTGAAAAATTTGTTGCGGTAATTGATGTCAAGATTGAGTTTGTATACGGCATCGGTCCAGCTTTGGTGCATTTCAATTGGGTTGGGGACCGGCTCAAGAATTTGTTGCTCTAAGGTTGAAGCCCTGCCATCCCAGAAAAAGAATTTATCCCAACCAAGATTGATGAGTGCCATCGAGTTTCGGTTGCCGGAAATGCCATCTATGCCTGTGGAGTATTTATTAGGGTCAGAGAAACTGCTCGTGGGCAGGTGGCAAGAAGCGCAACTCATGGAGTCGTTACCAGAGAGCCTTTTTTCGTAAAAAAGCCAACGCCCAAGCTCAACGCCTTCAGCCGTCATGGGGTTGTCAGAAGGAATTTCCATGTCCGGAAAATGACTGGGAATAGCCAAATGATAGGGTGTAGGCTGAAAGTTTGCTTTGTCTTTTTTGCAAGCACTCAGCGAAAGAAGTAAAATGAGAAAAACAACAATACTTTTCATCTAAAATGGACTTATCGCGTTCTTGAAGTTTGTAATTACTTTTTGGGTTAATGCTTCTTGTCCGGCAGCGGTATGTGTCAGGTTTTCTGAATTCAAATTGATGCTGTTTGCACCCTGCCCAAGGAATGCAAGGAGGTCTAATTTGAGTTTGAACTGGTGTGTGTTGTTGCCAATATTGGACCAATTGATATTGTTAAATTGAAGATTTTGAAGGTAGGTGTCTGTGCCTATATGAAAACTAAAGGAGAGGTCTGGGTTGAGGGTCGCATCTGGGATGGTATCCACCTTTCCTTCGATATTCATAAAAATGTATCCTGGGTTCCAACCCCAGTGCATAGGCCCCGCATTGGAGATATTCAGTGGGCTATCATTTGGGAAAGCGCTTGGATCTAGGTGATTGAGGCTGCTGTCAACGCCTAAAACCGCACTGAGATTGCTGAATTTGGTGTAATCGCCTTCTTTTTTGAAAAGGAGGTTGCCAGTCTCGCGGTAGTCCAGTAAGGCGGCCTCATGCAGTGGGCTAGCGCCGTTCTTGAACAAAGTAAAATAACACTTGAGTTCGGTAAACTTAATTTGATACCCTTCTTGCGTAGTGTAAATGCTATCCATGTAGAAAGTTTGGTTGCCAAAAACGGGTTGCATGGCTACCTGAACATAGTTTTTCGGAGTTTCTGGCTTGTCTTTGTCGCAGGAAGCAATTGCGAGCAAAACAAAGACGCATAAAAATATTGTTCTCATCTAACAAAAATACGTCAAAACGCTCAAAATGTTCTTAATTTTAGTAAAAGTTCAGTTCAAAAAATCTACATGTCAACAAACACTGCCAAAGCCTTACAAATATACGCCGCATCTGCAGGTAGTGGAAAAACACATCGTCTTGTATTAGAGTACCTTAAGGTGCTACTTTCCGATACAAATTACCGCCAAAAATTCAGGCATATTGTGGCCATGACTTTCACCAATAAGGCGGCAAATGAAATGAAAGAGCGCATCCTCCAAACACTCAGTGGGCTGGCTCATCCGCAAACGGCCAATTCAAAAACTTTAGCCCTCAAGGCAGATCTGTTACAAGAAACTGAGCTTAGCGAGCAGCAAATTCAACAACGCGCAGGTGCTGCACTTCAAGGCATCCTTCATCACTACGAAGATTTTCACATCTCCACCATTGACAAATTCAACCTCAGGCTAATCCGCTCGTTTAGTCGCGATCTCGACTTACCTGCCGATTTTGAAGTGGTACTCAATGAAAAATTGGTACTCGACGAAGTACTCGATTTACTGATCTCGCGCTTAGGACAGCCCGATGCCCAAGAACTAACAAAATGGATGCTCGCTTATGCCAAAACAAAGGTAGCCGACGGAGAATCCTGGGATTTTAAAAAATCGTTGTTGCAATTTGCCGAAGTGCTCAGTAAAGAGCGCAATGCTTCCGAGGTAGCTCAGTTGCTTCAAACCACCTATTCTCACGAAGCTTACGAAGCCTACAAAGCAAATGCAGCTCAGGTCAAAAACGAATTTTTGGCGTTATGTGCAAAAGTCCATGCACAGGCTGCTCCTTTCAAGGGAACGCATTTTAAGACCGCCACTGAGCAAAAGCGCATAGATGCTTTCATCGAAGACAAAAACTGGGGCCTTGGCAAGCAAACAGGGCCGTTTTATGCACCGACCTTTTTAAAAGCACTTCAAGAAAACAAGCACGACCTTCCTGCGTCCGTCAACGAAGCCCTGCTTGGCTTGTCGACTGCTTTTGAGCAGTCGTTTGCTGCGTATTTACTTCTTGAAACCCAGCGCAAGAATTTTTACAACATGGCCTTATTGCAGTATGTAGCGCAGCAAACCAAGGCCCTCATGAGTGCCCAACAACAAATTCGTATTTCTGAATTTAATCAACTGATTAGCCAACTGGTCCAAGGTGAACAAGCGCCTTATATTTATGAACGACTGGGTATTCGTTACGAACATTTCTTGCTCGATGAATTTCAGGATACATCGCGCCTGCAATGGGTCAACATGATCCCATTGCTCTTGGAGGCCATTTCTTATGAAAGACCCAACCTCATTGTCGGGGATGCCAAACAGAGTATTTATCGTTTCAACAACGGCTTGGCTGAGCAATTTGTGGCATTACCGCGTTTATATAATCCCGAAAATGATCCGCAAATGGCGCTCACCAGTCAGCGTTTTGAACTGAGTGGCCACAAAAAAAGCTTAAAAGACAACTACCGTTCTGCGCCTCAAATTGTTGATTTCAATAATGCCTTGTTTGAGTGCCTTTCCAAAGAACTCCCCCCTCAACAGCTTGACTTCTATGCAGATCTCAAACAAAACCCGCAATCCAAGCTCAATGGTTTTGTCCAAATCGAATCACTCGTCAACGACTTACCCGACGAGCTGCTCCACGCCAAATTATTGCAGACCATCGATGAGATCTTAACCGATAAATTTTTAAGACCTTGTGATATCTGTATACTCACAGAAACCAACAAGAAAGGCAACGCAATCGCTTTGGCACTCACGCAAGCAGGCAAGCAAGTTGTTTCTCAAGATTCCTTGTTGCTATATGCACACCCGCTTGTCCAGTTGTTTATCATTTACTTAAAAAAGAGGGCGAAGCCTGCCAATCCAACGCTCGGAAAACGTTTAGCCGAGGCATATTTACGTGTCAAGGGTAGGTTTGAGGTGGCGTCATTTATGACGTATTTTAAAACCTACGAGAAAGAAGGGAAGTCAGTAAGGTATTTCGATGAAACGGCCTTTTTTACCCAAGAGTTTGGGTCTTTAGATGCGCTTTTTATGCCCTATGAACACCTTTTTGATTTATTACAAAAAGCGGCAACATGTTTTCAAATCAATGAAACACAAGAGCCTTATGTGCATCATTTTTTTGATGTCGCGTTTCAATACCAACTCAATCGAAATGCCGAATTACTGCCGTTCCTTGAATATATCGAGCAGCACAAAGATAAACTAGCACTTCAAATGCCTGAATCCACAGAGGCCATTCGGATCATGACCATTCACAAAGCCAAAGGACTTGAATTTCCGATTGTACTTATTCCCAGTCTGGATTTTCGGACTGAACTGCTCGGATACAATAAATTTCTGATGAGCGCAGGTGAGGGTTTAGCCTATGCCTACCCATCGGATAGCATTCCGGAATTCAAAGCATTTAAAGAAAAAGAGTTGGCCGCGATTTTCCTAGACAAACTCAATTTGTTGTACGTAGCACTCACCCGACCAGAGCTCCGGTTATATATTTGGAATCACCACAAGCAAAAAGGATTCGGCGCGCAAATTCACCGTCAGATAACTTCCTTAACCTTTCTTCAAACAGATCAAGAGCACGTTTATTTTTATGGCGCGCCAACACCACTCGCGCTTTCCGAAGAAGAACAAGCAAAACGTGCTGCCACCAAGACCAAGTTTTATCACCCAATGGCGCTATCAGATCAGCTTTGGTATCCTTCCTTGGCTTTTAGAACTCCGCAAGGAGAATTAGCGACAGATCAGTTCTTTGGTTTGGCATTTCATCGCGTCCTTTCTTTGTGTCCACAACCCGAAGCGCTACCCGCTGCACTAGCGCAGGCCTTAGAAGAGGGCGCAATGGCCAAAGATCAAAAACACCAAATTCAAGAAGCAGCTGAGCGCTTTTGGTCCCATGTCAAGGCCCAAAAATTGCATTTAGATGTTATAGAGGAATTCAATGAACAGCGGATTATAGCGCAGCTCAATCAAATAAAGCAACCCGATAAAGTTTGGCGTAAGGCCAATGAATTGGTCGTAATTGACTTCAAAACTGGACTCAGACAAGATCATCATTTGAAGCAAATTACACAATATGCACAATTGCTAAATACGATTTTTGAATTACCCGTGCGTCCGATCCTTTATTACACCCAATTAGATCTATTCTTGGAGCTTTAAATCGAGGCCGGCATTTTGGGCCGACATTTTTAAAAAAGTATAAACCAACGGATGCGGAAGGTCTCGGGTCGAGGAAATTTGCGGGCAAAAACTTGTTGCCAAGAAAAAGGAATGGGCTTTCATCGAAATGATCTCAGGGTCTTCAAACTGATTGACAGCCTCGATGTCAATGAACTGACCAACCAGTTGTTCTAACAGCTGTGGATACATACTGAAACGTGTGGCGCTGAGCTCTACAGAACTGCAATTTTCGTATAGCCTCTCCATGAGGCTGGTCTTTGGCGTAACTTCTATGCGCTCAAAATGAGTGCCGGCAACTAAGTTTTCAGAGATCAGTTTTTCTCCAAATGGATTCATGTTGTTGGCTGTGATGAGGTGATCAATGAACAGCTTAAAGCACTCACCGGTAAGAAATACTGGCGTTTGTAGCTCTACCAAATGTCGAAAAACACCACTGAGAAAAAACGGATTAAGGTAAGGACCGGGTGCTACCCAGATACCATCAAATTGGTCAAACGCAGGCCTTTTGTATTGCAAGGCCTCATTGATTTTGATCCAGTAGTAATTGAGTTCTAATTCGAGAAACTCAGCGGCATGGTCCAAGGAGAGGTTTGTCGCGTGGTGCGAGTTGTAGGTGAAGTTGTAGTCGCCTATGATTGCTATTTTGAGTGCTTCACTCATGAGAGGCGTTAGCTACTTCCGCTTTTTTTAGCGTTTAAACCAACCTCGAAGTTTGGCATTAGTGATTTGAATGGATTCTTCAACGCTTGTTTGCGGGTCTACGTACCAAACTTTACAACTAAAGGTGGCTTCATAAAGTGAGTAGTCTCCATTGCCGTCAGAGGCTTGCTTTAAAATCGTGAATGTGGCGGTTTGTCCAGGATCTGTTTCTCGAGAAATCCAGAATTTACCCGTGTTGTCTGTGTAGGAGACTTGTACACCATTGATGCTGTTGGTGGCAAGTGTGGCTAGGTCTTTGAAAGGCACAGGATTTCCAGAGTTAGTCATGTGAAAATCGTTGAACATTGGGAGCGTTGGTAAATTGCTACCGGTGGCATCCCATTCAAGAGATCCGAAAGTAAGCGAAATGCTTTGTGGGTTAGCCATAGAAGCCATGCCTGAGGTGTAAATAACCTTTGACATTATTGGCGCTGTATTGATGATTTGGGTATCGAGTGCAAAACCAAGGTAATTGTTTACATTTTGAGTGAGTTCGACCTGTGTACCATTGATGTAACCGACAAAACTTGCATTGAGATCCACCTTGTTACTCGGCGGTGGAATGATTTCATGCTCGATGCAGGCAGAGCTAATCAGTAAAAGAAGGGTAGCAAAAAAGGCGAAGCGCGTCAGTTTCATGCGTTTTTGTTTAAGTGATAATAAATCAAATTTAGCTTTATAAACGCAATTGTGCAAAAAAAGATGCCTTTGGCGCTAAAAAAGCACTATTGAATGCTTCCAAAGTGCTGCAGAAAATCCTGAAGAATTTCGCGTTGTAGTATCACCGCACCTTTGCAAATGAGCTCATGAACGGTTGTAGCTTTTTGTGAAGAACTTTCTTTTGAGCCGATGTACAATTCAAAAGCACTCGTGTGCTTTAGCAGCATTTGGTTGAAGTTATCAAGGTGTATATCTTGGAGCAATAACGGGTCTTTGGTTGTAAACTGGTAGAGTTTCCAGGTTTCGTTTTCGAGATGAAACACACACAAGAAGTCTTTACCAATTTGTAAGAGACCAGGGACTTTTTGATAGGCTTTTTCAAGAACAATGTTGGAAAACAAATCAATAAATCCTTGGGCTTTTTCTGGGTTGTTACTAGCTAGTTGACGCCACTCAGCGTCGTGGAGATCATTGAGGATCAAAAATTGTTTGAATTCTGTTTCGAGGGCAAGTAGTTCCTCTTGGGAAAGAACACGGTATTTTAACATTATTTGGCTTCGCTAACGCGGACTTCTAAACTGATATCTAAGAGTTCATCCACCTGTTTTTCGGTAATGGCTTGCTCGAGTTCAAATTTGTATTTCCCTTTGAATGGTACTTTGCGTCGTTTGAATACAAGCTGATGTTCGACGATGGTTCCGGATTTTTTACCGATCCAATTGCCGTTGGGATCTGCCATTTTTATTTCGTAAGGTTCTCTGACACTTTTGCCAAATGGAGGTGTGGTGCGCAGGAATATCCATAAATTGTTGTAGGCGTAGTCGGTGGTACTGCGCAAAGTAAAGATGAAGTCGTACAGTTGGGTGGTATCTTGGATATCTACCGTAAAAGCAGGACGCATGGTTTGTGTCCATTGCTCGTCTTTAAAGCGATACGCTTTGGTAAAGATGGTTTCGTTACTGCAACTCCAAAGCAGCCCAATTAAAATAGCGAATAGACTAATTTGCTTTTTCATTTTTTGGACCTCCGTTGTTGGGCTTTCGCGGTTTGCGATTCGGCCTTCTTTTTTTATTGTTGTTGGAGAAATTTTTCTCAAAACGCGTGAGGCTATCTTGACCTACAACGTTTTGATATCCAATTTCTTCTACTTTTTCTTTGACTTGTGCAAATTCTGCAAGATCTTTCGGTTTGACGCCTTCTTTGTTGAGTTTTTTAATTTCTGCAACGCGTTCGGGGCTTAGTGCAACCATTCCGGTTTCTCCTTTGTATGCGTACCAGATAATGCGTTTGAAAACATCCGTTTTCATGTGAATGGCATCGCCTTTTTCGGTTTGCAATTTACCATCAACCTTGGGCATTGATTTGATGGCATCTAGGTACATATCGAGTTCGTAATTCAGGCAACATTTTAATTTGCCACATTGTCCGGCTAACTTTTGAGGATTAAGCGAAAGTTGTTGGTAACGTGCAGCTGAAGTTGAGACCGATCTAAAATCAGTAAGCCAAGTGCTGCAGCAGAGTTCACGTCCACACGAACCGATTCCACCAAGACGAGAAGCCTCTTGTCTAGAGCCGATTTGACGCATCTCTACTCGAACCTTGAAGCGATCGGCCATATCTTTGATCAATTGGCGAAAATCGATCCGGCCCTCAGCGGTGTAGTAGAATGTGGCTTTGCTAAGGTCTGCTTGGTACTCGACATCGGAGATTTTCATGTCGAGCTTTAGATTTTGTGCAAATGTGCGTGATTGTGTAAGGAGATCGCGCTCTAGGCCTCTGCCTTTGATCCATTTGTCAATTTCTTCTTGGTTGGCAATATGGAGGATTTTTTTGCATTCTAACGTTTTGAGGTGAGGTGCTTTTTTCTTGACTTGAATGCGCGCGAGTTCTCCAAGGGCAGAAACCACGCCGATATCCCATCCTGGACTCGTATCGACTGCAACGACATCGCCGGTTTGTAAAGCGAGCTGATCGGCATTTCTGTAAAACGCCTTGCGGGCATTTTTAAAGCGCACCTCTACAAGCTCAAAAGTGCTTTGACCTTCAGGTAAGCTGATATTGGCCAACCAATCAAAAACTTCTAGTTTGTTGCATCCGCCGCTACTGCAAGTACCGTTATTTTTACACCCTTTTGGTGTTCCTCCGCCGCTACTACATGATGCACAACCCATTTGTTTTTTTTGTTGTAAAGTTAATAAATAAAGTCGTTAAAATTACGCCTGATGAATGTAGCGCATCGTTTGAAAACACAGTTGTGTAAATAAAATACGCGGATTGGCATTGCGGTCTATCTGGTAGTAGGCTGCATCGAGCGCTTGCATGAATTCACGGATATTGTTACCTGAAATAAACGGCGCAAATTTCTCGAGAAAGGCCTCCTCATCAGTCGAAACTTTCGTGAGTGCAGCGCCCATATAATTGGTTAAAATACTCTGGCGCAGCATGTGTAAGGCGTACTGGATAAAGAGTTTTTGTCGTTCTTTTCCTATCGTCGAAATGTCATCTGCCCAGTCCATCATGGCGAGTACTTCTTTTTTGTAGCAGACACGCATCAGCTGGATAAATTGCTGGCGTTGTTGATCCTGATTTTCAGTGGTTTCAAGGTATGCAAGCGCCGCTAACAAGGATCCGTCGGCAAATGCCGCAACGGCGTCGGCGTTGACTTTGGTTTGATTTTTCTGAGCGACTAAAAAGCTACTGAGTGCTTCGGCTTCAATTTTTGGTATGCGAATGAGTTGCGTTCTGGATTGAATGGTAATCATGAGCTTGCTCGCATCTTCGCTGACCAACAAAAAGAGCGTTTTTGCGGGTGGTTCTTCTAAAATTTTAAGCAATTTATTGGCGCAATCAGCATTCATTTCTTCGGGCTGCCAGATGATCATGACCTTGTAACCACCTTCGTAACCTTTCAAATTCAATTTACGAATGATCTCTTTGCTCTCTTCAGTGCCAATGATTGGTTTGCGGAGTTTGTTGTCAATGCGTTCGGTCCATTGAAATAAATCAAAATAGGCGTTTTCTTGAATTTGAGTGCGCCAATCTGGAAGAAAAAGATCTGCGGTTTTGCCAATACTTTGTACGACTGGAAATACAAAATGAAGGTCGGGGTGCTGCAATTGTTGGACTTTTTGGCAAGAAGCACATTGGCCACAACTGTCTTGGTTTTGTCGATTGTCACAAAACAAATATTGCGCAAATGCAAGTGCAATTGGCAGTCCGCCATGACCTGCGGCTCCTTGAAATAATTGCGCATGGGCTATTTTACCCGAATCAATAGCCCGGACGAGTTCTTGTTTGAGAGATATTTGACCAATGATTTGCTGAAACTGCACGCTCAAAAGTAGCTAAAATGCCGCAATTATTCAGTGCTTCCTTTCAATAGTAGCACGATTTCTCCTTTGGCTTCATGTTGGGAGAAATACGCTTGCAACTCGGCTATGGTGCCTCGGTGATACGTTTCGAATTTTTTAGAAATCTCTCTAACCACGCATGCTTCTCTGTTTGAATCTAACCATTCACACATTTGCGAAAGTGTCTTTGATATGCGGTGCGGTGATTCATATAAAACCACGGTTCTTGTTTCTGAGGCCAACGCTTGAATGCGTGTTTGCCTGCCTTTTTTGTGCGGTAAAAACCCTTCAAAAACAAATTTATCGCAAGGAAAGCCAGAGGCCACTAACGCCGGAACAAAAGCAGTTGGACCCGGTAAGCATTCGACTTCGATTCCGGCTTGAATGCAAGCGCGGACAAGCAAGAATCCAGGATCTGAAATGCCTGGTGTGCCGGCATCAGATACGAGCACGCAACTTTCGTGTTGTTGAATGAGCTCAATGGTTTTTTCTAAAAAACGGTGCTCGTTGTGTGCGTGAAAAGCGAGCACTTTCTTTTTGAGCTCAAAGTGATTTAAAAGTTTATGGGTAACGCGCGTGTCTTCTGCAAAGACGAGCGGTGTTTCTTCCAAGATACGCAGCGCTCGTAGGGTGATATCTTCGAGATTGCCAATAGGGGTAGGAACGAGTATAAGTCTAGGCATAGGTTAAGCAAAAACAGCGCGTACCACTTCTTCTATTTTAGCACACGGAACGATTTCAATTTGTTGTTTGTGACCTTTTAGGCCTTTTGAGTATTTAGACACAATGATTTTTTTATAACCGAGCTTCTCGAGTTCTCCGAGCCTTTGTTCGAGTCTGTTGACTGGCCTGAGTTCACCGCTAAGGCCAATCTCGGCAGCGAATGAAATGGTTTTATCAATAGCGATGTCGGCATTGGAGGATAAAATTGCCATTGCGACGGCTAAATCAATGGCGGGGTCATCTACCTTGATGCCACCTGCTATGTTCAAGAAAACATCTTTTGCTGCAAGGCGAAAGCCACAGCGTTTTTCGAGGACCGCCAACAGCATATTGAGTCTTTTGACGTCAAAACCGGTCGAAGATCGCTGAGGTGTGCCGTAGGCTGCAGAAGAAACGAGCGCTTGCACCTCAATGAGTAAAGGACGAATGCCATCAACCATGGAGGCAACTGCAACGCCACTTAAGGCATCGGCACCGATAGAAACAAGTACTTCAGACGGATTCGCAACAGGTAAAAGCCCGTTGCCTTGCATGCTGTAGATACCCAGTTCGTTGGTCGAGCCAAAGCGGTTTTTAATGCTGCGCAACAAACGGTAAATATGATGGCGGTCACCTTCGAATTGCAATACGGCATCTACCATGTGCTCCAATACTTTCGGTCCGGCAATGGTGCCGTCTTTGGTGATGTGTCCAATCAGAAAGATCGGAATGTCAGTTTGCTTGGCAAAACGCAACAAATTGGCAGTACATTCGCGGACCTGCACAACTGATCCGGGTGAGCTTTCCACACTTTCAGTGTAAAGTGTTTGAATCGAGTCGATGATGAGTAGTTGGGGCTGAATAGCCTCTGCTTGCACTAAAACTTGTTGCAAATTTGTTTCGGTAAGCAAATAACAATTAGGATTATCTAAACCGAGGCGCTCTGCACGCATCCGGATTTGCTGCTCGCTTTCCTCTCCCGAAACATAAAGAACTTTGAGTTGCTCTTTAATGGCCAGTTGCAAAAGCAAGGTCGATTTGCCGATGCCTGGGTCACCGCCAAGAAGGTTTATGGAGCCCGGAACAATGCCGCCACCCAAGACCCGGTTGAGTTCGAAATCTTGCAGCGGAATACGACTTTCTTCGCTTTTTTGCACCTCTTGAATCAATACGGCTTGTTGGGCCTGTGTTGATTTAGAAAAACTAACTACATGCTTTGGCGTTTTTTCGGTTCGCTCCTCGATAAATGTATTCCACTCTTTGCAAGACGGACATTTGCCCAGCCATTTTGGAGCTTCGTAACCACAATTTTGACAAAAAAAAGCGCTTTTGGCCTTAGACATAGAAAGAGATTAGTGAAACAAAGGTATTCAAAAAAGCTTGTCTGAGGCTGGCTATAAGTGACTTAATCCGTAAGACTACTGAAAAGAAAAATATTTTTTTGAAGATTTTTTTCAGAGTTGATTGCCACAAAAGCAAAAAATTTAATTTTGCCGTGTAAATAGTTGTCTATCCTATGTCAAAAAGAAGAGCAATCATCAGTTACGACAAGCTGTCTCTTGAACAGAAAAAACAAATTCTCCGCGATTTTCCGGACGGGTATATCAATCACCTGACCACCATCAAAACGCCAACTGGCGAGGTGCTCGATGCCTTAGTATGGGAAACCGACGAAGTTATTTACTTAGTCAAAATCAATAAAGTTCAGCCCAAAGCCAAGCCAGTTGTCGAGGACGACGACGACTTCGATGACTTTGACAAACCAGACGACATCAAAGACGACGACCTCGACGACGACGAAGAAGATGACGACGACTACGGCGACGAACCCGCCGACGACGACGATTCTGACGAAGATTAATAAGGTCGTGCCCAAGTTTTTTTAACTTTGGGCTATGATTGCTTCCCTCAATTCCGCTCAAATAGCAGCACTCTTTGCTTCATCCCCGGCCATAGATCAAGTCGGTATCAATGAGCGTATAGGACGCATACAGACCAGAAGCATAAAGGGCGCTGCCAAACTACAAGGTTTGCGCATGGCGCTGTCCATGATTGACCTCACTACCTTAGAAGGAAAAGACACCCCCGGAAAAGTGCGTCAGCTGTGTTACAAAGCCCAACACTTACATGATCAAGCACCAGGTCTGCCAACTGTTGCGGCAGTGTGCGTGTACCCGACAATGGTTGCTGAGGCAAAAAAAGCATTAGGTTCATCAAATATCAAAGTAGCAAGTGTTTCTACGGCATTTCCAGCTGGTCAAGCGCCTTTTGAAGTCAAAAAATTAGATACTTTATACGCTGTTGACAACGGTGCTGATGAAATTGATATGGTGATTTCTCGGGGTCGTTTTTTAGCTGGAGATTACCAGTTTGTTTACGACGAAATTGCAGCGATTAAGGCCTTATGCGGCAAAACGCGTTTAAAGGTGATATTCGAAACAGGAGAGCTAGATACGCTAGATCAGGTCAGGAAAATTTCAGAATTAGCAATTGCTGCCGGAGCTGATTTTATTAAGACATCTACAGGAAAAATACAACCTGCAGCTACATTTCCAGTGGTTTTAACCATGCTCGGTGCTATAAAAGACCATTTCGACAAAACAGGACAAATGATTGGCATGAAGCCAGCTGGTGGTATCTCCTCAGCTAAATTGGCACTGCAACATTTACTGTTGGTCAAAGAAGTACTAGGTGAAGCTTGGTTAACCAATGAATGGTACCGTTTCGGTGCAAGCAGTTTGGCGAACGATTTATTGCTACAATATCAAAAACAAGTCACTGGTAAGTATCAGTCGGCAACTTACTTTTCAATCGACTAAAGATGAGCGAAAATACTTGGAATTTAGATCCTGCATTGGAATCAACTGCAATTGTACAAATCAAAACGCAGTATGAACTTTTTATTAACGGTAAATGGCAAAAGCCACAAAGCGCCACTTATTTTCCATCGCTAAACCCCGCAAATGAATCTCACTTAGCGCAAATTGCACAAGCCAATGCAGCCGATGTCGATTTAGCGGTTAAAGCTGCACGCAAGGCCTACACGCATGTTTGGTCTAAATTGAGTGGGGCTGAGCGGGGCAAATATTTATTTCGCATTGCAAGGCTCATGCAAGAAAAAGCCCGAGAGCTCGCTGTACTTGAAACCCTTGACGGCGGGAAACCAATCCGTGAGTCCAGAGATATCGATATTCCTTTAGCCTGCAATCATTTCTTTTATTACGCGGGTTGGGCAGACAAACTTGATGAAGCTTTCCCGGGTCAGCAGATTGAGTCTTTGGGTGTTGCGGGTCAAATTACACCTTGGAATTTCCCTCTGCTGATGCTTGCCTGGAAAATTGCACCGGCGCTTGCCTGTGGCAATACGGTGGTATTAAAACCAGCGGAAACAACTTCCTTAACGGCACTCAAGTTTGCCGAAATTTGCCAAGAAGCTGGTCTTCCAGATGGCGTGGTGAATATCGTAACAGGGTACGGTGATACCGGCGCAGCTTTGGTGGCTCATCCGGATATCGATAAAATTGCCTTCACTGGCAGCACCGCTGTGGGTAAGCAAATACAGCGTGCTTGTATTGGCACCAATAAAAAACTCACCTTAGAACTCGGCGGAAAATCGGCCAATATCATCCTTGAAGATGCGCCAATTGATCAGGCTGTTGAGGGTATCATCAATGCCATTTTCTTTAATCAGGGCCATGTCTGTTGTGCTGGATCGCGCTTGTTTGTTCAAGAATCCATTGCCCATCAAGTAATCGAAAAACTAAAGTTTAGGTTGAAAAGTATTTATGTGGGCAATCCACTCGACAAAAATACCGATATAGGCGCTATCAACTCAAAAAAGCAACTCGAAACCATTCAAAACTATATCGAAGTTGGGCTTTCAGAGGGTGGAGAAATGTTCCAGCCAGATTGCAAGCTTCCTGAAAATGGTTTTTATTGTAAACCCACACTCTTTTTGGATGTGGCGCAAAGTGCCCGCATTGCACAAGAAGAGATTTTTGGCCCCGTGCTTACCGTACAAACTTTTAGAACAATAGAAGAAGTGATCCAAAAAGCAAATAATTCGCCATATGGTCTCGCGGCAGGTGTTTGGACCGCCAACGGCGCGCGCATTTTTGGTCTCAGCACGCAGTTAAAAGCCGGGGTGGTTTGGGCCAATACTTATAATAAGTTTGACCCTAGTTCGCCTTTTGGCGGCTACAAAGAAAGCGGTTTTGGCCGCGAGGGTGGCCGCCATGGCCTAAGTGCTTATCTCCAATTCAAGAACTAATGGAAATCCTGAAAACATACAAACTTTATATAGGTGGTCAGTTTCCGCGCACCGAAAGTGGAAGAACCTATCCGGTGCTGGCCGCCAATGGAAGCCATGTGGCGAATGCATGTTTGGCTTCTAGAAAAGATGTGCGCAATGCGGTTCAGGCCGCGCGCAAGGCGCAAGGCGCTTGGGCCTCCAAATCAGGATTTAATCGCAGCCAAATTTTGTATCGCATCGCAGAAATACTCGAAGATCGAAAAGATGTGTTCGTGAGCGAATTGCATAGTATGGGCGCAAGCCCAGATACGGCTCAAAACGAAGTGCAAGCAGCTATTGACCGTTGCGTTTATTACGCGGGTTGGTCCGACAAATACCAAGTGCTACTCAGTAGTGTGAACCCGGTAGCTACGCCGCATTTCAATTTCTCTGTGCCTGAAGCAATGGGTGTTGTAGGGGTTGTATCGTGTCAGCGATCCGGGTTAATTGGCCTCATTTCCCAAATTCTACCGGTTATCTTAGGTGGAAACACCGTTGTGGTCATTGCCAACTCGAATCAGCCTTTGAGCGCTATTTCTTTAGCCGAAGTTTTAGCCACTTCAGACGTGCCTGGCGGAGTAGTTAATATATTAACCGGCGAAGTAGGGGAGTTGCTGCCCACACTAGCCGGCCATATGGATGTCAATGCGCTGAGTTTGGCAGATATAGACGCCGATTTGTTAAAAGCAGCTCAAGAAGCAGCAATTGATAACTTAAAGCGCTGCTCAGTTTACACCGAAGATTTTACCTCGCAAACAAGCCAAGGACTGGCTTTTATTTCCGCATTTCAAGAAATCAAAACAACTTGGCACCCGATTGAACAATTGAGTAGCGGAGCAAGCGGGTATTGAGAATTTAATTGATATTCAACTCTCCTAACACCTGTGTCATAGCAGAAACGGTTTTGCGGGTTTCTGTGAGTGAGAAGGT